>DATJPO010000045.1:0-14736 GCA_035506395.1 Candidatus Omnitrophota bacterium | reverse complement strand
AAGCAAAGGGCATCTGTTATGTTGCTTTTTCCCGAACCATTGGGGCCCATTATAACATTAATAGCAGGAACAAAAGGCACTTCTGTCTTTTTTGCAAAACTTTTGAAACCCTTCATCACCAGCTTTTTTATGTAAGTCATGGTAAATTAATAGAAGAGGAATTTTTAAAGATTTATAGATGACAAAGAATCTTACTTATGCAATAGAGCATAGGCATTGCAGAAAAACTCTTCGGGAGAAAGAGCATATCCAATTACATCTTTTATGCTTGTTTTTAAAGGCGGATTATTTATGTACTTCAGCGCTTCTTCTAAGGTATGATTTTCCCCTTTCTTAAATCTTGATATGATAGCATGCCCAATCTCGTGCAATAATAGTTTCTTATAAATATGGTCTTGATCCATCAATATATCAAATCCTCTTCCTGAAGAGTAGCTTAATCCTCCAAGGCCTTCTCCGAATAGAGGGTCATCTCCCAAGGGAATAAAATTGACTTTCCTGCCCCTTAAGTATGGCCTCTCTTGTTCTAATGCTATAAGTTCCCGTGCCTGTCCAACACTTAATCTTTCCTCATTGGATAGGCCCACAAAGGCATTTAGCACAATACAAGCTCCGCTATAAAGCGTCAGTGCCAGCGCAGATATAGCTATCATTTTGCTTATCTTTCCCATATATTTCCGAGAAAGAAACCCTATTTAAGAATTATGAATTAAAAATCACCCAGCTTTTTCTGGCTTGCTTTTTCCAAAGCATCTTTCCATGTGCTCCATGTCTTCCTGAAAATTCCATCATGCTCATATTTTTTCAGATTTTCTTGAATGAATTTTATAGTAACAGGGTCATGGCAGTAGCCGGAGCCGACTTTTCCGAATTTCTCTTTCAGGCAGTCCATTTCCTTGTCTCTCACGCATTTTGCAAGAACAGATGCCGCAGATGTTGCAACATGATTGACATCTGCTTTATGCTCGCACACAACTTCCAGATTGGATTTGTCTTTTATTTTGGAGACAACAATTTCCCTCCATGTTTCTGTTTTCGGATTAGGGCAGTCAATTACAACTCTTATTTTGCTGAAGCCCCTGTTTATCCTGTTTATTATTTCTGCCGCAGCAATTGCTTCAAGCTCATTGAGGAGAATTCCCCTCTTGTTATTGTCTTCTATTTCAACAGGAGGAATAATTATTATTTCAAAAGTCTCTGCCAGTTTTCTTATATCAATATTAAGTTCATCTCTTTTTTTCCTGGTCAATTTCTTGCTGTCCTTGACTCCTAATTTTTTCAGCTTTTTCTCAAGTTTTTCATCTATAAGGCAACCTGCAATCACGAGAGGGCCGATGACAGGGCCTCTGCCTGCTTCGTCAATTCCCAATTTGAACATAAAAGAGCTAAAAAGAATCTATTTTTAAATTATCACTCTTTTTCAAAACTTATACAGATATTTCTCAAAATTTTCTATTCTGCCATCCTTTATCGGAATTCCTTCCCTTTTCAGCATCTCAATTTTCTTTGCTGTTCCATGAGCGAACTTCCCAACTTCTCCATTGCTTTTTACAACGCGATGGCATGGAACTTCTGGAGCATAAGGATTCCTGTTCATCGCTGTTCCGACTGCTCTGTAAGCTTTAGTGTGCAAAGCATGAGCAAGAACCTTGTAAGTTGTAATCTTTCCACGAGGAACGCGTCTAAGAAGAGCGTAGGTTTTTTCAGAGAAGGAATTTTCTGCCATCTTTTTTACTAGCGGGGGCGGGATTTGAACCACGCGACCTTGAGGTTATGGGCCTCACGAGCACTCCAGGCTGCTCCACCCCGCTATTCTAATTCCTATCCAATACGACTTTTAAAGATTTGCTAATATAAAAAACCTTAAAAGTGTTTGATTTATCATTTTATTAAGCCCACTTCGCATAAGCTCGAATCAGAAGATTCGGCAAAATGCTCGTGAGC
The DNA here is from genome assembly GCA_035506395.1 of Candidatus Omnitrophota bacterium. Classification (GTDB taxonomy): domain Archaea; phylum Nanobdellota; class Nanobdellia; order Pacearchaeales; family GW2011-AR1; genus JAKLIN01. The sequence goes on along the minus strand of DATJPO010000045.1, from coordinate 12,792 downwards.
AAGAAAGAAGCCCACTTCGCATAATGGTATTGCACGGGATTGCTAACCGTATGGGAACTACGTTCCCCTAACAGGTCACCCTTCCTTAAAAAGGAAAAGCAAACATCCCGGCCGGTTTCCGGCACGCAGGTTCGATTCCTGCAGTGGGCGTTTTGATTAACTTTTTAAATTCAATTTCATTGTATTAATAAAAGAGTGATAGAATGAAGTATGATTTTGTAGTCATTGGCGCTACCGGCATGCAGGGAAAAATCGTCACAAAAGATTTAGTGAAGAGCGGCTACACTGTCCTCATGACAGGAAGAGATGAAAAGAGAATAGAACATTTTCGGAAAGAATTCGGGAAGAAAGTTGCTTTTGAATATCTTGATTTGAAGGACAGTGAAAAGACAATAAAAATCCTGAGAAACTCAGGCGCAAAAGTTGCTGTAAACTGCGCAGAAGGAAACTGGGACTTGATTGTTCTTGAGGATTGCATTGAAGCTGACATCAACACAATCGATTTAGGTTCTGATATTCCCATGACAAGACAGCAATTGGCTTTGAACAAAACTCTGCAACAGGAAGGACTTATTCACATTACAGGATGCGGTTCTGTGCCTGGCATAGGAAATGTCATGATGCATTATGCTTCTGATAAATTTGACAAAATTGACACTATTGAAGTAGGATTTGCATGGGACTCAAACATGAAAAAATTTGTAGTGCCTTTTTCAATGGAAAGCATCATGGAAGAATTCACAGCATATGCACCTTATATACATAATAATAAAATCATAAAAATAAAGCCTACAGATTCGGAAGTTGTCGCTTATCACAGAGCAATAGGAAGAGAAAAAGAATTCAAATGCGGGCATCATCCTGAGACATTGACTTTCTTTAATTTTACAAAAAACAAAGGCATAAAAAATATAGAATTTTATGCGGGTTTCCCCGAGCATTCAAGGCAAGTTATCCAGACATTGATTGACCTGGGATTTGAAAGAAAGAAGCCGATTGAGTTTCATGGAATGAAAATCTGGCCTGATGAATTTTTAACAGCTGTACTAAAAAATCTCGGCTATCCCAAAGGATACACTGAAACGGAAAATCTTTGGGTTTTAACAAAAGGAAAAAAAGACGGAAAAAATAAAGAGATACTGATGGAATGCATTGTTCCCCCTCTGAAAGGCTGGGAAGATGCAGGATGCAACATAGATACAGGAATGCCTGCAAGCATTATGGCACAAATGATTTACAAGGGGGAGATAACAAAGCCCGGCGCATATGCTCCTGAAGATATTGTTCCAATACAGCCATTCTTCAAAGAGCTTAGAAAAAGAAAGATGCTTGTTTATGAGAATGGGAAAGTGATTAATTAGAATTATTTTGCAAGACATATAATCTTATTAAGCATCAATCAATTTTGGATATATGGGGGATTATAAAGAAATCTGCAAACTTATTGCGGGAACACTAACCCGAAGAGGATACTTCATCTCTCCAAATTACGGGCTTATTTTAAAGACTCCAAATGATGAAACTGCAATAGCAGACATAAGAATATCTGAAGGAAAAGTCGTTCTGCCTTACTGGAATGAAATAGAAACAGAAGATGTTAAAGGATTAAAGAAAATTCTCCTGGAAGAACAGATAAATTTTAGAGATGGGCAAAATCAATCTGGATGACTGATTATTTCAAAACTTCAAACCTGTCCCTTCCGCCTTCTTTAGCAACATACAATGCCTTGTCGGCGCGCGTCTTGAACTTCAGTTTATTTTCCTTATCTTTGTACTGAGTTATTCCCCCGCTTACAGTGAGTTTGTATTTTTTCAGGAATTTATTGCCATGAATCGCGCTCTTTAATCTTCCTGCGAATTTTTTTGCTTTCTCTATGGAAGTTTCAGGAAGAAGAATAAAAAACTCTTCTCCTCCGAATCTGGCAGCAACATCTGATTTTCTGATTACTCCTGTTATGGCTTTGGCAAGTCCTGCAAGCATTTCATCAGCTTTTAGATGCCCATAAGTATCATTCATCCTCTTGAAATGGTCCACATCAATCACAACAAGTGACAGCTTCTCTTTCTTTCTCCTTGCCTTTTCAATTTCCATATCCAAAACAGTTTCAAAGAACTTGTTATTGTACAATCCTGTTTTTTCATCATGAATTGCAGCATCATAAAGCATTGAAATTGATTTATGCATAGCCATAAAAAGCTCGTTTATTTTTTCCCTGAATTTTGGATCCAGGGCAGAAACTTTTTCTTTTATCTCATTATCAAATAAAAAAGTCATAAAAAATAGAGGGAAAATAATTATTTAAATCTGATTATTTCTTTATTTCGCCCGTTTTCCTGTATGAAAGATTAAGATTTTCCAAAATCTCAATTATTCTCTCGCGCTCCTGGGCATTTCCTATCCCTTTCCAGTCAAGAAGAACAAAATCAATTTCCTCTTCTGTTTTTTCAACCGCTTCCTTCATCATTTCTTCTGAAAGAGGGAGAACATACTGGGAGATTATATGGGAAATTGCAACGTTGGAATTCAGCTGAATTTTATTGAAGCCTGGGCAATAATGGGGCCCGCCGATTCCGATTGCAACTTCGCGGAATTTATTCTCCTGATAATTCCTTACAACATCATCAATTGTTTTTGCAACCACAAATGCGGCCCGCCTGTCAGTCCATTCAATATCTGTTGAGCCGATTTCAATAAAAAGGCAGGGCTTGTCTATAAGAGGGCCATGGTGGGTTGCTTCAAGAGTAACTGCATATTCTTCAAGATGATAAGCTTTGGCGTTTTCATTCAGCTTTTCAAACATCTGCTTTTGAAACAGCGCAGAACTTCTGCAGACTTTTCCGCTTTCACCGCCGAAATCAGCCCTTCTGAAATTTCCTGGAGAATGAACTGAAAGAGTTTTTCCTCCTTTTTCAGAGCTGTGCCTTGAAGCGAAAATTATGAAATCATACTTGTTTATTTTTTCCATGTTCAGGTTTTCTGTATAAACTATTTCTTCATCAACCAGATAGAAATCATAATTTGGCGCCTGCTTCATTGAAGAAAGAAGAGGGTTTCCCCTGAACTGCGAGAGCCTGGTTGTTATGTTTATTCCTGCCTTGTCCTTTTTTGATGCAACAATGAGATATTTCTGATATGTCATTATTTTTATTGGAAAAAGAGAATTTTAAAGATTATGATATTTGTGTAATGAAGTTAATGCAAAAACCATAAAGGGATATGCGCGACTTAACCTCGCGAGAATGCCCATGCGGATAACCATACTCATTTTTATATTATCAATTCTTTTTATTAAATAATCGCCTTAGTTCAACCTTTGCCTTCTCAAGAATTCTTTTCTGCGAAGCGGGAAGATTTTTCCCCGCGCGGTTTATGTAAAAATTAAGCATGGACATGGCTGACTGAAATGGCTGTGCTTTTCTATGGCTGCTTTCAAGGGCGGAGCGTTTCAGGGAAAGGGCAATCCTGCGGGGATTTTTCCATGTAAAGACGCCTTCCTCCAAATCAAGAGCATTGCTCTCGTGCGTGACTCTGCCGGACCAATATTTCACCTTTTTTTCCATTAAATATAAAAGATAATCTTTCTTAAATAAATTATGGAAGAGGTTTACAAGCTTCTCATAGGAACCGGAGCATTGATTATAGGATTTTTTATCGGTAATTTTCTTGCTCATGCAACAAAAGAAGAACTTAAAGGCGGGCAAAAGTGGTTCAGGTTAATAATAATTTTAAGTTTGATAGGAACTGTTTGCGGATTAATCTTTGCCAGCGATTCCCTTTTATTCAGTTTTGCATTCATAGCAATTGTCACGAGCAGAAGTTTGAGGAAATAATCATACTTTCAATAATTATTATTTAAAATTCTCTAAAACTTCCTCTTCCATGAAATGCAATTTTGCAGGAACTATGAAACAGAATGGGAATTTGATATTTTTGTTTTTTAGGCTCGCTATTGTGCCATAATATATTCTTGAATTATTTGTTCCGAGATTCTCGCAGACAACTATTTTTTCGGCTTTAATTCTGTATTTTTTGGCAGCCTTTTCCAGCTTATCAAGGGCATTCTTGAATTCCAGCCCGATGTCAATCAGTATAAGGCTATGCGCATTAATGGATAGATTATCCTTAACTGTTTCAATAAAGCTATCGGCATCAAAATTAGGGATGCTCGTGATTTTCCCGAATTTGTAAATCTGCAATCCTGTTTCGGAAATGGCATCCATCACAGAAGCATTCTGGATTATCTTGTAAGCTATTTTTCTTTTTCTTGCTTCCTCAATCAAGGAAATATGCGTTGTTGCTATGAGAGGAGAGCCGTAAACAAGCAGGCAGATATTGCTCTTTTTTGCCTTGTCAAGAAGTTCATTCATGCTTTCAATAATTTCCCTTTCTGCAGGAATAACTTTCTTTTTTAGCTCTTTTTCAAGATTCTTTAAGTCATAGGGAAAATTTACAGTGTAGTCATCAAGATAAATTCTCTTCGATTTTTTTACAGCGTCAATTCCTTCAAGGGAAATTCCTTTCTCATTCAATCCCAAGCCCACAAGGTATAGCATGAAATATCAACAAAAAATAGCGTTTTAAAGGTATTTATTAACAGCATTAAAAATTTCAGTCATTATCAAAATTTATTTATATCGATTTTATGATATATCTTTATGTTCGGCTTGGATGAAAAAGAGCTTGAAATTTTAATGGCATTGGATACTCCGCAAAAAATACAGGACTTTCTTAATAAAATTCCGATTAATTTTGAGGAAAACGGGGACACTTGCATGTCTCCAAGAATGGTTTTGAGAGAAAACAAAGCGCATTGCATTGAAGGTGCGATGCTTGCTGCGCTCGCGCTAAGAATTCAGGGAGAGAAACCTCTTGTTATTGATATGACTGCATCAAAAGACGACTTTGACCATGTCGTATGCGTCTTCAAAAGAAACGGAATGTGGGGATGCATAAGCAAAACGAATCATGCTGTTTTAAGATACAGGGAGCCAATTTACAAAAGCATAAGAGAACTTGTCATGAGTTTTTTTCACGAATATTTTGATGACAATGGAAAGAAAAATCTGAGAAGCTATTCCCTGCCTGTGGATTTATCACGATTTGATGAAAAGAACTGGGTTACTTCTGAAAAAGATGTATGGTTTGTAGCAGATTATCTTGACAAGGTTAAGCATTTTCCCATCCTCAATCGCAGGCAAATAAAGGAATTGAGAAAGGCGGATGAAACAGAGATAAAGGCGGGAAAGATTCTGGAATGGGAGAAATAATCAAATTTTAAAAACTCCTTATCCTATTGAATAATCATGTACAACTTTAAGGAAATTGAGGAAGAAGCAAGGAAGAAATGGAAAAAGCATGGCAAAGAAATCAATGATGCGATTGCAAAAAGAAATCCGAAAAAGCCCCTGTTTTCTTTTTTGGAGGGCCCTCCCACTGCAAATGCGCCTCCGGGACTGCATCATCTTGAAGTCAGGACATTCAAGGATATAGTATGCAAATTCAAATACATGAACGGATTTTCTGTTCCGAGACAAGGTGGATGGGACTGCCATGGCTTGCCTGTTGAAGTGCAGATTGAAAAAAAACTCGGGCTCGCTGACAAAAAAGCAATTCTAAAGCACGGCGTCAACAAATTCATAAGAGAATGCAGGGAAAGCGTTTTCTCAAACATAAAAGACTGGAATGAGTCAACAGAAGAACTCGCTTACTGGATTGATTTAAAGCACCCTTATGTAACTCTGGAAAATGAGTATATAGAGAGTGTTTGGTGGAGCCTAAAAGAATTGTATATGAAAGGGCTTTTGTATGAAGGATACAAAGTTGTGCCTTTCTGCCCAAGATGCGGAACCCCATTATCAAGCCACGAAGTCGCACAGGGATACAAAGACATTTCAGAAGAATCAGTTTACATTGCGTTCCAGGTAAGAAATGAACCCCACAAATATATTCTTGCATGGACAACAACTCCATGGACTTTGCCCGGAAATGTCGCGCTGGCTGTAAATCCGAAATTTGAATATGTTGAGGTGAAGCTTGAAGACGGAGACAGCTTGATTCTCGGAAAGGAAAAGCTGAATTTAGTAAAAGGTAAATACAAAATTCTTAGAGAAATGAAAGGAAAAGAACTCACAGGCTTGGAATATGAGCCTTTGTATTACATAAAAGAAACACAGAACAAAAATTCTCATAAGATAATCCCCGCTGATTTTGTAACGCTTGATGAAGGGACAGGAATTGTGCACACAGCCGTCATGTATGGTGAAGACGATTACAACGTCGGAATGGAACTTGGGCTTCCTGCTGTTCATACTGTCGGGCAGGATGGAAGATTTTTGGATATTGCTCCTGAATTTCTGAGGGGAAGATTTGTGAAAGAAGCTGAAAATGACATAAAAGAAGATTTGAAAAACAGGCATCTTTTATTCAAAGTTGAAAAAATAATGCACTCTTATCCTTTTTGCTGGAGATGCGACACTCCATTGCTGTATTATGCAATTAATTCATGGTATGTGAAAGTTTCAAAAATAAAAGACAGAATGGTTGAACTGAACAAAGAGATAAACTGGGAGCCGGAGCATATTCGCGACGGAAGATTCGGAAAATGGCTTGAGGGAGCAAAGGACTGGGCATTATCAAGATTCAAATTCTGGGGAACTCCTCTTCCAATCTGGAGATGCGAATCCTGCAAAGAAGAAAAAATAATCGGAAGCATAAAAGAGCTGAAAGAAAATGCTTCCAAATTTCCCAAGGAAAAAATCGACCTGCATAAACCCTGGATTGATGAGGTGAAACTGAAATGCAAATGCGGAAAGGAAATGACAAGAATTCCCGATGTAATTGACTGCTGGTATGATTCAGGAAGCGCGAGTTTTGCGCAGTTCCATTATCCTTTTGAGAACAAGGAAGAATTTGAGAAAAGATTCCCTTACGACTTTATTTCAGAAGCAATAGACCAGACAAGAGGATGGTTCTACACTTTGCATGTTTTGGGAACAGCATTATTTGACAAGCCAACTTACAGGAATGTCATCTGCGCAGGGCATGTTGTTGATGAGAAAGGGGAAAAGATGTCCAAGACAAAGGCGAACATGATTAAGCCCCAAGAAATTATTGATATGTCTGGTGTTGACGCAGTAAGACTGCAGTTCTGCACATCCGAAGCAGGAAACCAGAAAAGATTTTCATACAATCTGATGAGGGAATCTGTCATTCCTTTTTTGACAATTCTGTACAATTCATTCACTTATTACAAGCAGCTAACTGGAAAGAAAAACAAAAAACAGATAGAAGACAAATGGATTTTGAGCAGATTAAATTCCCTTATAGAAAAAGTCAATTATGGGCTTGATAAATATTCCCTGAGCGCTCCATTTGAAGAGATATCAAATTTTGTTATTAATGATTTATCAAGGAATTATATTAAGATGACAAGGGACAGGGAAGACACAAAGGAAATTCTCGGGGAAATCCTGGAAAAAGTTGCATTATTGCTTGCTCCTTTTGCTCCATACATGTCCGAATATATTTATTCTGAATTTTCAAAAAAATCTGTTCATCTTTCTTCATGGCCAAAGTCTGACAAGAAAAAGATTGATGAAAAGCTGGAAACAGATTTTGCAAATATCCTGAAAATAATAGAAAATGGATTGGCAATGAGGGACAAAGCCCAGATTGGATTAAAATGGCCTTTGGCAAAAGCAATAATCCATGCCCCTGAGAAATTAGAAAGCAATCTTCATGAAATAATAAAATCCCAATTGAATGTGAAAAAGATTGAAATAAAGAATGCAAAAGAACTTTCTGTGAAGCTAGATACAAAATTAACCCCTGAACTTGAAGCAGAAGGTTTTGCCCGTGAAATTTCAAGAGCCGTGCAGGCAGAGAGAAAGAAAGCAGGGCTGATTAAAAATGAGAAAATAATTCTGGAAATTCTGATGGATAAAGAATTAATGAAATTAATTAATGCAAAAGAACTGAGACTCATTCAGGACAGGGTTAATGCAAAGAAAATAACTGCAGATGACATAAATTCCGCCGAAAAAAAATTCCAGCATAATTCTGAATTTGAAGTAAAAGGGAAAAAATTCAAAATTTCTTTTAATAAAACAAAATAATTCCGTTTTCACCGACGACAGAAAAGTGTCACCACGGGCAAGGAAAGATTTAAAAATAAAACGGGCTTTGAGATTCAAGATAAAAAAAGGTGAGATTGCAATAATCCAAAAACAATAGGTTATTTTTGTTTAATCACCCTTGGATTACAACAATCTTTAAAAATAAAACCTCATAACTAAAAAACAATGATAGTCAAGGATGAATTTTTAAGCAGATTAAGAAAAATTTTTGACTTGAACCTGTATGAAGTTAAGGTTTGGGCTGCAATTCTTTCGCGGGGAAACAGCACTGCAGGAGAATTGAGCAATATTTCAGGCGTTCCGCGAAGCAGAACCTATGACATTCTTGAAAGCCTTGAAAAAAAAGGATTTATCGTTATGAAATTAGGCAAGCCGATTAAATTTGTCGCTATAAAGCCTGATGAAGTTGTTGAAAGAGTCAAGAGAAATCTTACAACTTATACAAAAGAAAGACTGCAAAGACTTGAGAAGCTGAAAGATGACGAGGTTCTCGGCGAATTGAACGGATTGTTTACAAAAGGGGTCAAATTTGTCGAGCCTTCTGAATTATCAGGAAGTTTGAGGGGAAGGGAAAACATTTACAACCAGATTGACATGATGGTAAGAGCTGCTGAAAAAAGCATCACAATCGTGACAACGCATGAAGGAATCAACAGGAAGATGGAAGCTCTTATGCCAAGCCTTGAGAAAGCAAAAAAGCGCGGAGTGAGAATAAGAATCGCTGCTCCTATTGACAGCAATAATATCAGCGTTGCAAAAGAATTCAAAAAAGTCGGCGAGGTCAGGGAGCTTATTGCCCTCAAAGCAAGATTTGTAATAATTGATTCCAGCCAGCTCATGTTCATGCTTCTTGACGACGAGAAATTCCATCCAAGCTATGATGTCGGCATTTGGATAAACACCGAATTCTTTGCGCAGGCGCTTGAACAGTTCTTTGAACTTGCATGGAAAGACATGAAAGCTGTGAAATAATTTTAGAAACATATAAAAACCAAAATATATTTTACAGTATACTAAAAGAGATGTAAGGAGGTAATGATATTTTATGCCGCACAGAGTTTCAAAAAAAGATGTTGCAGAATATGAGATGGAGAAGAAACATTGGAAAGTGCATGCCAAATGGAGGGCTGCAAAAATGGTTATTCTCGGCGTTCTCATTTTCGCAAATGCATACTGGATGGTTATGCCATGGTCCTGGTTCATAGGAGGAGTTCTTGTACTTGCAGGACTTGTCAAGCTGGCTTCACCCGGATGCAAACATTGCAAAATGATGTAAGAAAAATAATTTTTATTTTTTTATTTTTGAATAAGAAATTGCAAATGAAGAATTACAGATAATAGTTTATTTCTGAATTATTGGATAATAAGTATAAATGGGGAAATTTAAGCCATCATCATATTTTTAAAGAAATAGTTCTTGAAGTTTTAATATGCGGGGGTGTCGGAGTGGTCAAACGAGCAGCCCTTAAGCGGCTGTGGCTTAGTGCCTGCGCAGGTTCGAATCCTGTCTCCCGCATTCAATTTCTGGTTAAATAAAAAATGCAAAATTGAATACACTCGAGTCTCCCGCATTCAATTTCTGGTTAAATAAAAAATGCAAAATTGAATACGCTCGAGTCTCCCGCATTCTTCCAAACTTTTATTAATCGCATTATCTCAATATAACCATGTCAGAAAATGAGGCATTAAAAGAGGCAATTGCAGAGACGCTGTTCAGGCTTATTAAATCCAAAAAAATCAAAATTTCCAAGGAAGAAATTACCAGGAAAATTGCAATTCCTCCTACAGCTGAACTCGGGGATTTCGCATTTCCCTGCTTTTTTTTAGGGCCTTTATTGAAAGAAGAGCCCTCAGATATTGCCCTTGAATTAAGGGAAGATTTCCAGATGAAAGGAGTAAAGGAAATCCAGACGCAGGGCGCTTACATGAACTTTTTCCTTGACAGGCAAAAATTGACAGAAGACGTGCTTTCAGAAGCAATCGGATTAAAAGAAAAATTCGGCGGTTCAAATATTGGAAAAGGAAAAGAAATCATGGTTGAATTTTCCCAGGCAAACACGCATAAGGCATTTCACGTCGGGCATATAAGGGGGACTTCAATCGGAGAGAGTCTTGCCAGAATTCTGGAATTTAACGGGCATAAAGTAATCCGCGCAAATTACCAGGGAGATTCCGGCATGCATGTTGCAAAATGGCTTTGGTGTTATATCAAATATCATTCAAAAGAAAAACTGAAAGAAGATGAATCATGGGTTGCATCAATTTATGTTGATGCTGCGAAAAGGCTTGAGAAAAACAAGAAACTTCAAGAAGAAGTTGATGAAATAAATCTCCAGCTTGATTCGGGAACAAACAAAAAACTGAATGACTTGTGGAAAAAAACAAGGGCATTAAGCCTTAAATCTCTGGAGAAAATCTACAAACAGCTTAATACGCATTTTGATGTTTATTATTTTGAAAAAGACATGGAAGAGAGGGGAAAGAAGATTGTGGAATTCATGCTTAAAGAGAAAATTGCAAAAGAAAGTGATGGCGCAATAATAATGAACCTGGAAAAATATAATCTCGGAGTCTGGGTTTTAATCAGGAAAGACGGAACAGCCCTTTATTCTGCAAAAGATTTGGCACTCGTTGAAAAAAAATTCTCACAATATCCGGAATTAAGCCGCGCTATTTATGTGATTGCAAATGAGCAAAATCTTCATTTCAATCAGTTAGTGAAGACTCTTGAGCTGATAAAATCAAAGCATTATGAGAAATTAAAGCATGTTTCATTTGGATTAGTCCGTTTGCCGGAAGGAAAGATGTCCTCGCGAACAGGGCAGAATGTTCTTTATTCTGATTTTCTTGAAAAAGTAATCCTGCATGCAAAAAAAGAAATAAAGAAAAGATATCCCAAATTGCCCCCTGAAAAACTGAATGAGCGCGCTCTTAAAATATCCATTGCATCAATCAAATATTCAATGCTGAAACAGGGAGAGGAAAAGGACATTGTCTTTGACATAAAAGAAGCTGTTAATTTTGAAGGAAATTCAGGGCCTTACATTCAATATAGCTATGCCCGTGCGAATTCAATTCTCAAAAAAGCAAAAAGCAACAAGACAAATCCAAAATTGGAGAAATTTGAAGACAAGGAAACAGAATTGATACAAAAAATGTCTTTGTTTCCGTCTATTGTTGAAAAAGCATATGAAGATCTGGCTCCGTCAGTTATCGCGAATTATGCATATCAGTTAAGCCAGGTATTCAATGAATTCTATCATACCTGCCCGGTCATAGGCTCTGAAGAAAAAGAAGATTTCCGCCTTATGCTCGTTCAGGCATTTACGCAGATACTGAAAAATTCTCTTTATCTTCTTGGAATTGATGTTTTGGAAGAGATGTAATCTGTCTTTTCAATTAATTCTTTCCTTCATTGCCGTTATCAAACAACTCTGAAATAGACTGCCCCATCTGCGCCCTGTAAACTGCCTCTGCAAAAAGAGGAGCGAGGTCTACTACAACCAATCCGTCTTTATCCCTGTAATTTGTATTGCTCGTCATGATAATTGCAAAATGCTTCTGAAGTTCGTCCAGCCCTTTTGTAAAAAGCCCGTGGGTGCCATAGCAGTAAATATTTTTTGCCCCGTTTTTCTTCAGCAATTCAGAAGCCTTGCACAATGTTCCCCCTGAATCAATTATATCATCAACAATCAAAACATCTTTTCCAGTAACTTCTCCGACAAGAATCATTTCTCCCACCTCGCCCGGCTTGTCCCTTCTCTTATACATGAATGCAATTGAATACCTTGAGCCGAGGCGGTTTGCAAAATTCCTCGCTCTTTCAACCCCGCCAACATCGGGAGAAAGAACAACCAATTCCTCAGGATTTCCGAGAATCTTATTTTCTTTCAGAAATCTTACAATGACGGGGAAACTATAGAGATTGTCAAGGGGGACATGAGCCGGATAAAATCCCTGAACCTGCGCTGCGTGCAAATCAACTGTTATCACTCTTCTCAAGCCGGGAGAAATTGAATCTGCAAAAGCCCTTGCCGAAATAGGAACATGGGGCTTGTCTTTCCTGTCTTTTCTTGAATAAAGCATGTCCGGCAGAACAAATGTAACGCTGTTTGCAGACGCACTGAGAAGCAAATCCTTCAGAAGAAGAAGCTGAACCCACCAGTCCTGGGGAGATTTTGTTGAATCATGTATGAAATAAATGTCCCTTTTTCTCACGTTTTGGGGAACATGCATGTCAATTTCATTATTATTGAAGTATCTTATGTCAACCATTCTCAAAGGAATATCTATTCCCTTTTCATTTTTTATGTAATCATGGATTTTTCTTGCGAATTCCCATGATTTTGATTTTGGGTCAGCCATGAGAATCATATCCTGCATGGTATCCCTTCCTTTTCATAATCTGAATAATAATGAAAAAACCCCATAATGTTTAATCCGCGTTGGCATTCCCGCGAGGTTAAAATTCGCGCAAGTCGTGTAAAATTCTTTGTTATTAACATTTCCTGATGATGAGTAGACATGAAAGAAATGCTCTTTTTATGAAACATATCAAAAATCCGAAAAGTTTATTTAAATTAATTGCTATATGAAAAGATATGAGTTTTTTCAGAAAGAAAAAGAGGCAGATCATTCTTCTGGTTATCCTTTTCA
>DATJPO010000044.1:0-7458 GCA_035506395.1 Candidatus Omnitrophota bacterium | reverse complement strand
TTGCCGTTGGTGGCAGGATTAGCTAATACAACTGTAGCAGAAGCAAAATTTGTTGAAAGTGCAAATGCAAATAAGAAGATAAATGCCGCAAAAATTGCAAAATCTTTTTTCATTATCAACTGCTCTTTATAAGATAATTATGTCTTTTTTGTTTATAAATCTTTTATATAAAAACTTATAAATAACATTTCCAGAATTTTAAAATGGAAAAAACGCTTGTTCTGATAAAGCCTGATGGAGTTAAGCGAAACATAATAGGAAAAATAATATCCCGATTTGAAGACACCGGTTTGAAAATAATCGCGATGAAAATGGTGCATATAGATGAAGAGCATGCAGGAAAGCATTATCCGCTTGATGAAGAATGGGCAAAGGCTGTTTTTGAAAAAACAAAATCAGTTTATGACAGGGAAAATAAGCCGATGAAATATAAAACACATATGGAATGGGGAAATGAAATCCGGAAAAGAAATATGGAATTTCTAAGGGAAGCTCCCGTTGTTGCAATGGTTCTTGAAGGCCCTCATGCAATAGAAATTGTGAGAAAAATTGTAGGGCATACAGAACCAAGGCAGGCATTGCCGGGAACAATTCGCGGAGATTTTTATTCAATAGAGTCTTATGCAGCTTCTGATGCCGAAGGGCGTTCTGTCAGGAATCTGATTCATGCCTCTGATTCTGCTGCAAATGCAGAAAAAGAAATAGCTTTGTGGTTCAGGCCGGAAGAAATAATGAAATAATGCCCTCACGAGGATTTGAACCTCGGTCTTAAGCTTTCTGCAACCTTTTCGGCTTTTATAGTTTCTTTCTTCAAAGCCTAATTCTTTCTTCTCTAAAGAAAGAAACGGCACCGCAAGCTTACATTCTATCCAGGCTGAACTATGAGGACAACGATTTATAAAAAACAGATAAGATTAGATTATTAAGGTTTTCCCTTATTATTAATAAAAAAAGAAGTGATACTATCTCTAAAAGTTCTTAACAATTTTAACAGGGCTGTTCTCCAGTTCTCTTAGGATTCCTTTTCTTACTGAATCTTCAATCGCTTCAGGAGGGAAAACTCCTTTTCTCTGAATATCCAAAAAGGCCATTGCAAAAAGTTTCACAGAAAGGGCAGTCGGATAAGAGATGAAATTGGCATTCAGGTTTAATTTTTCTATATCTTTTTGCCTTGGAAAAATAACAGAATACTTCAATATCTTTTTTTTGCCTTTTGATTTTCCTGTTGCTTCCACAGAAAATGCAAAAACAGATTCTTTGAATTTTTTCTCTGTGCCTGGAGGAGAGTCAGGTAAAATAGCAGATAAAAACTGGACAGGGCTTATTTTAAAATTCTTGAAGTCTATTTTTTTTTCAGATGTAAGTCCGAGTTTTACCAGCAATTTGGAAACATCTATATTATTGTCAAATGCTTTTACATCCAGATTTTTCATTTTTATATAAAGAGGAAGAGTGCCTACTTCATCCTGGCAGAAATAATAGACTTTTCTTTTTCCTATCGGAGGGGGGAAATTAAATTCTTCTTCGCCCAAAAATGGCTCCTCAAGTTTGAATTTTTTATTGTAATAAACAAGAGGAAGAGTTGCGATTTCATCAAGAAGCCAATCTTTGTTCCATGAAAAGAATATTTCCCTGCTTCCTGTATCTTCTACCAGCCTTATCTTCATAAAATCAACAGAATCAAGCCTGCTCGCGCATTCTTTTGCAATAAGATTTGTCAGCCCGGGGGAAACTCCTGCATTAATCAATCCTGCAATTCCCTTTTTTTTGAAATCGTTGTTGAAATCAAGCTGTTCCATCTTGTAAGGAATTCTTGCCTTAGGATTTTCATCCAAGTCCCAGTAAGAGCAGGTATCAAAATAATTAACTCCTGCTTTTAAGCATCCATCCATTATGTTCTCGTTAAAACCGGGCAAAGACGTATTAATTACAAGATCCGGCTTTATTTTATTTAAAAAAGAAAGAAATCCCTTTTTGTCAAGAATATTGGCTTTTTTGAAGAATATTTTTTTGTTGTTTATTTTGTATTTGAAATTTATATCTCCGCAGATTATTTTATCAACAGATTTTTCTTTTGCCAGAAGCCTTGCAACAACAGAGCCTACTGCCCCAAATCCCAGTATCACCACTTTCATAAAATAAAGAAGGCCCGCGGGCTTTTAAATTTATTTTTCCTTTTCTTCTTCATCCTTCACGCCTGCGGTCGTAACATAAAAGACAGTTTCATTATCGGGCAGATTGGGCGAATCGATTAATTTTGCAACCCTGCTTCCCTGTTTTCCTCTTCGCAGATAAATTCTGTAAGTTGATGCATGCCCGACAATATTTCCTCCGATTGCAACAGTAGGATCGCCGAACATTTGGGCAGGATTTGCCATTACCTGGTTTGTGACATAAACAGCAAGGTTGTAGGTTTCTGCAAGTTTCATGAGATTGTGAATATACCTGTTTAATTTCTGCTGCCTGTCTGCAAGCTGCCCTCTTCCGGAATATTCTGCCCTGAAATGAGCTGTCAAAGAATCTATTATCATCAATTTTATCGGCTCGCCTTCTTTTATCATCTCTGAAATTCTGTCAAGCAGAAGAATCTGATGGTCTGAATTGAAAGCTCTTGCAACTAATATATTTTTTAATACATTATCAGGATTTGCTCCCAATCCTTCTGCAATCTGCTTCACTCTTGCAGGCCTGAAGGTCCCCTCTGTATCAATGAAGACGCATTTGCCATTTGCACCGCCTTTTTCAGGAGGCATTTGGACATTTACAGCAAGTGTCAGTCCGACTTGTGTTTTACCGCTTCCGAAAGCGCCGAAAGCTTCTGTTATTGCTCTGCTTTCAATCCCTCTTCCTCCCAGAAGATTGTCAAAATTCTTGCTTCCTGTTGTAATATAACTTATAGAGCCTCTTTTTTCAGCATATTCATCACCAGTGATAAATCCAAGATTAAGCATTTTTCTCGCAGCCTGAATCGCCTTTCTCGCAACAGCAGGGCTTGTGCCGGCTGTCTCAGACAAATCAGTCGGAGACATTACAGCAAGGCTCATTAAATCATAAATTCCTGCAGATTCAAGTTTTGCGGCAACAGCAGGTCCTATTCCGGGCAAATCAGTAAGTTTTGGCTCGCTTCCTTCCTCTTTCTTTGATTTTTTTTCTTCTTTTTCTTCCTCAGGCATCTTATTCCGAACGATAAACTCTTTATAAATATTTTTTGCTTTGGATATATATTTCTGCAAATTTATGAAAGAATTAAAAGGAGGATAGCAGCCAGAGATTTGAGAAATGAAGTGGGAAAGGATATAACTCTCAGATATAAATCCTGATTAGAAAAGATATCCGGAATGACAGCTATATTAGGAATTGGTATTGGATTCTATTTTTTTGGGATGATTTCTTCCTTATTCTATTTTATAAGTAAAAATAAATAGATTATTTCTTCTCAAGTTCATTAACCAAAAAATCCAAATCAATTTTTTCTATCTGTTCGGTTATCAGTTCAAGATTGTTGAAGAATTTGTTGTTCCTTATATTGCCTGAAAAAAACATCTCCTTGCCCAGCAATTCTTCTTTCTGCACGAATAGCCGGTCAGTATCTCCGCTGTCCCATTCGGTAATCCCTAATTTTTCAAAATTATCAGAAAAAACAACCGCCCTTATGGTTTCTGAACCATCATCCAAAACAAGATTAAAAAGAGCCCGTCTTTCAGGGACAATTCTTCCATGCTGTTCGCATGAAAATCCGTCTGCTTCAGGAATTGCCTTTTTTCTGCATTCAGGGCAAATTTCAAATATTTTTGGCCCGAAAGATTGGACGATGAATGCCCTTATCTTTGCTGAATCAGAATTTTGCAAGTCGGCAATTTTTTTCTCCTTTACAATTCTTCCTTCTGCAATATTTTTTATTTCCTGCGAGCTTAATTTCATATCTGAAAAACTGCCCAGATGAACTTCACCTCCCCTCATGCTGGCATTTGAAATTTCAATCACCTTCCCTGTTGTAACCTGCCCGCTTTCTATAAGCCCGATATGATTAACATCCCATAAAACAGCTTTGACATTGGAAGTTTCATCAGCTATAACGAGATTAACAACTTTTCCGGGCTTGTCATTCCTCACAAAGCTTCTGACAGGGGAAATGCTTATTATTTTTCCTATAACATTGACTTTTCTCATTGTCGGAAGAAGTTCGCCTATTTTCAGCTTTTCATTGTCAAAACTGATTCCGAGTTCAGCGGCAATAACCTGTGCAGCTCCTTCCCTGCTTATCAGTCCTGAAAGTTTTGCCCTCTTTGCCTCTATTCTTCTTTCAATTTCTTCTTTCCCCAACCCCGAAGATTTGGATATTCTGTCAAGGATGTTTTCATAATTGCCGTTCATATTATTTCCTAAAAAATTTCAAATGTTTTTAAGTATTATTGTCATAAAAACATTTATAAGACAAACAGGACAAAAAATAATATGGGACACGTTTCAGTTAAGATGAAAATCATGCCGGAATCTCCATCAGTCAATCTTAAGGATTTGGAGGCGGGGGCAGGCATCATAATAAAAAAGAACAGCGGAATAAATCCGCATTTTATGGAAGAGCCGATAGCATTTGGATTAAAAGCGGTAATTGCCTCTTTTGAGTATCCTGAAGAAAAAGAGCTTGAGACTCTTGAAAAAGAGCTTGGAAAAATAAAGAATGTCAAATCAGTAGAGCTCAAGGATATTCGCAGGGCGATTGGATAAAATAAAAGTATGTCCAAAGAGTACTTATGCAGAAACCTGCGATAAATTCATATTGTTGAAAAAGAGGTGATAAAACTTCTTCTTATATCCTGCAATATAAAAACTTATTAACTGTGCTATTTTTTTATTAATATGAATTCAAATGAAACTGAAAAGGTGAAAAGGCAGCTCATAGAAAACATAGAAACCAATTTTCCAAAAGACAAGGCAGATGTCATGAAAAGGCAGATTATGTCCATGAATGACGGGCAGCTGGAAATGTTTCTCAAAAAAAGCAGCGGCAGTGAATGCCTGTTCTGCTCAATTGCATCGGGAAAATCCGAATCTTTTATGATAAATGAAGATGATTCAGCTGTTGCTGTTCTTGAATTGAACCCCGCTTCAAAGGGGCATGTATTGATAATTCCAAAAGAGCATATCCCTGTGGAATCTTTTTCATCTGAAATAAAGAATTTTGCAGGCAGGGTTGCTCAGATTTTAAAAGATAAATTAAAGCCGAAAGATATTGAAATTTCCTCGCAGGATTTGGGCGGGCACGGGGTTATCAATCTTGTTCCTGTTCATGATAATGAAAGCATTAATGCTGGCAGAAGAAAAGCAGAAAGAAGTGAATTGGAAGAGATTTCCAGAATTCTGAAAAGAAAAGAAGAAAGCAAGCCAGAAAAAACAAAGGCTGAGAAAAAACCAAAGCCAAAAAAAATTACTCAGAAATCATGGCTGCCAAAAAGAATTCCATAATCCGGTATTTATGAAATAAAAATAAGCAGTTAAAATCAATCCTATCAGGAAGATTATTCCAAAGCTGATTCCTTGCTTTATTTCAACAAGCCTGTTTCTTTTTTTGAGGATATTTATTTCTTCTTTTGTAAGCCCCTGCCAGCTTGCCTTGATCAGTTTCTTTCCTATTCTTATATCTCTGTAAAGCAAATCTCCCTCTCCAAGTAGTTTCGGTGATATCTTTTTTCTCATGCTTGATTCTTCAACAGATTTAGCGAAAATATAAAGAAAAGGCGTGATTAAAACGAGAATTCCGAGTATAATGAATAAATGTATGGCAATTAATGAAGCAAAAAGTATCATTATCCCGATTATCACTATTCCCAAAGTGAATCCTATATTCTTTCTGAGAATTATTTTGAATTCATGCCTGAATTTTTTAAAGTTTCTCAGCGAAATAAAGGCGGAGGCGATTATTCCGTAAAGGGAGCCGGATAAAGAAAAGAAAAATATGAATGATATGAAAATCTCGAGATTTGTGACAATGTTAAGTGAAAAAGGAAGAATAGCGCCGAACCCATACATTAATTTTGCATCGCCTCCGCCGAATATTCTTCCGTAATACATCGCATTCCCCAGGGCAAAAAATATTACAAAGCCTATAAGCCCCTGAAAAAAGAAATTGAAATTGCCGGCAGAAAAAAGAGAGTAAAAAAATCTGAATCCCAGTGCAAAAATGACAAGAGAAAAATTAAGCCAGTTGGGAATTTCTGTTGTCCTGAAATCTGCAACAGTCGCGAATATAAGCCATGCTGCAGCCAGGCATAATAGAAATATCACCTCTATCATGAAATGAAAAATGAAAAGAGATTAATAAAACTTTAGAGGATTGTAATTTAATTAAAGCAAGATATCACCCTATAGTTCGTCTCTTTCCGCCAGTCTGATAAGGATGTTTTTTCTTTTCCTTTTTTTTCCATTTACTTTTGTTTCTCTTTTCAGGAAAAGCATAGTCGCTCATTTTTTATTGGAAAGAATTTATTGTGCCGGAAGAGCAGGACAGCTTGATGGAAGCGTAGGGCATGCGGCTATCTTGAAAGAAGCATAATTCGCCTTCATCGAATAATTATAACATGATTCGCTGTATGTTTGCCCGCCTGTAGTCAGGCTAATGGCTTTGGTGCAGAAGCCGAAGACATCATTTGTAGTGCAGGCAACGCTGCATTGCTGTGAAACGGCATTAACATTATCCTGGGAAACAAAAGGAAGTATTTTGCTCCAACCGACTGAAAATCCAAGCGCCAAAACAACAAGGACTATTACTCCAAGAATAAGCAGGATAATCGTGCTTATGCTCATTCCCTGTCCTTTTTTATTCCCGCTTTTATTCATTCTTAAACCATGGATAATTTATTTATAAACTTTCTTGTTAATCTCCAAGATTAATTCTGTACTGCACTGATAAAATGGTTTTGCCTGCAACAAATGCGCTTAAATCCTTTTGCTGAACATTAAGAATAAGCACGTTATTTTGTATTTCACCGCCGACTTTTTGGGCAGCTTCCTGGGGAGTTAATCCTGAATTAACATAAAAGTAATAATTTTCAAGTTGTATGGATGCATTTTCAAAAATTTCTGGGTTAGCAAAGCTGCCCTGAGAGCCTTGGCTGTTTAAAATAAAACTTAGAATTGCAAGAGCGCAGACAGCGAAAACTCCGATTACTAAAAGTGTAATGGAAATATCGCCGCGTTTATTCATTAGTGCCATAGTATTAACCTGATTAATTTATTATTCTCCAAAGATATTGATAATCCTGCAACATTCGGATTGCCGGCATCTTCTGCCTTTGTTAAAAGAGAGTTTGCATTATCTCCTGCAGGAATGTTGAAATATTGATTTGATTGCATAGGGTTAATGAGAACTCCTGTATCAATTCCGAGAAAAACAGCCTGGCCGTAATATCCGCTGTATAAACTTGTAAATATCTGCTTGGCAAGATTTCCGTTAACATC
>DATJPO010000043.1:0-2435 GCA_035506395.1 Candidatus Omnitrophota bacterium | reverse complement strand
CTCGGTTACAAGCCGGGAATAAGCGTTCATGCATCTTCTAATGGGAAAGTATTAAAATTCTGAATCCCAACAAATTGCATGACCGTAAATAAGGACATTGTCGGGGGAATAAAATCCGCCTTATCACGTGGTTATTCCCTTGATGAGGCCATGCTTTCTTTTCTAAACGCAGGCTATAAAAGGGAGGAAGTCGAGGAGGCTGCGCATTCTCTCCAGGGGCTTGTTTTATCCCAGACTTCGCCCGAGCTCAAGCCGGAAATAATCTGGCCGGGATCCAAAACGCAAGTTTCTCCTCAGACGGTAGACTTTCCTAAAAAGAAAACCCAGGAGATTCCGGAAAATAAGCCTGTTGTGAAAACTCCGGTTGTTCAGTCAACAGTTGCAGAAGCTCCTCTGCCGCCTCCCAAGCAGGCTCAAAGGCAGCCCGAGGTCAGAGAAAGAATTATTCCTATTGCCGTTCCGGTTCAGAGTTCCGCTTCAATAAACAGAATTTCAGCGTATAATAACTACAGCAGAAAGATAAGGACAATAACAGCGATTCTTGTGGCTCTTTTAGTCCTGCTTCTCGGAATACTTGGATTAATGTATGCTTTCAGAAGCCAAATAATCTCTTTCTTCAATAGTTTATTCTCCAACGTCTAAAATGTCTGAAATTTATCAACCTGCTGAAGATTCTTTCCTTCTCTCGGAGTTTGTAAAGAAGGAGATAGAAGGGCTTCAGAATAAAAACATAAAAATTCTTGACATGGGCTCTGGTTCAGGAATACAGGCTCAGACCTGCATAGAAGGAGAGGTCAAACCACAGAACATTACTATTGTGGATATAGACCCCAAAGCAGTTAAATTCCTTAAAGACAAATTTTCTCTTTCCAAAATAATTCTCTCAAACCTTTTTTCCAGAATACCAAAAACAGAGAAATTTGATCTGATGATTTTTAATCCGCCTTATCTTCCCGAAGACAAGTTTGATATGGAAGGCGACACAACAGGAGGAGAAAAAGGCTCGGAAATAATAAATGAGTTTCTTGAGCAATCCCGAAAATATCTCTCTAAAAATGGAAAGATTCTGCTCCTGACATCTTCATTTACAAAGAAGATTAATTGGCATTCTTATGATGCAAAAAAGCTTGGAAAAAAGAGAGTTTTCTTCGAAGAGCTTTATGTCTGGGAGTTGAAATAATTCTTAAAAAGTTCTTCTAATAATTTATAAAATCTCCTCTCTTTCTCAGTATATGAAGACAAAAACCGGTGAAAAAGTTGATTTTAAGCATAACTTCAAGGAATATCTATCTTACCTGAAAAATTACAAGTTTTTGACATTCCTCCTTATCTTGGTAGTTCTCCTTAACGAGCTGAAGGCGATAACAGACAGATATCTTTTCAAAGTGATCATAGACAATGGGACCAATTTTGATGCCGGAAATTTATTGTTGAGTGACTTTTCAAGGATATTGCTGGTAATAGCTGTGATTTATGCGGGAATCTTAATCTTTAACTCTTTTTTGAACTGGATTAAAATACACCTTCTTAACAGACTGGATGGCTCTACAATGTATGATTTAAAGCAAAAGTATTTTGGACATATTCTGGGACTTGACCATAATTTTCATACCACTCACAAAACAGGGAGTTTAATTTCGAGGCTCGGAAGAGGAGGGAGTGCAATGGAAAGAATGAATGATTCAATTATCTTCGAATTTGGCCCACTGATTCTGGAGTTGATAATTTCAATAATAGCATTTATTTATCTCGATAAATCCTCTGCAATCATAATTTCAGTGGTCCTGCTTGTATTCATCTCCTTCAGCTACCTTATGCAGAGAAGATCAGAAAAATCGAATATTCTGCTGAACAAATCAGAAGATATAGAAAAAGGAAATGTCGCTGATTTCTTTACAAATATAGATTCAATAAGGCATTATGGAAAAGAAGATTATATCAAATCCCGGTACAAAGCATTAAGCACAAAGACAAAAAAAATTCAGCTGGTTAACTGGGATTATTACAGGACAATAAGCGCAGGACAGAGTTTTATTCTTGCATCAGGGACACTTGTTCTGTTTTATTTCTCAATAGTATCTTTTTTAAATCATCAAATAACCTTGGGAACTCTCGCATTTGTCTATACAACATATCTTGGGCTGATAGGTCCTATGTTTGGTTTTGTCAATGGAATAAGAAACTTTTCAAGAGCAATGGCTGACTTTCAGGAATTGTTTGAATACGGAAAATTCCATAATGAAATAAAAGACAAACCTCAGGCTGTGGAGCTTAGAATTCAGGATGGAGAAATAGATTTCAGGAATGTTTCATTTAATTACGGAAAAAGAGAAATTCTGAACGGTTTCAACCTTAAAATAAATCCTCATGAAAAAGTAGCTTTGGTGGGTCATTCTGGTTCCGGGAAGACAACACTGGTGAAGCTGCTTTATAGG
>DATJPO010000042.1:0-2201 GCA_035506395.1 Candidatus Omnitrophota bacterium | reverse complement strand
TCTGGGTCAAGCACAGAAATAAGAACAAAATTGATACTGTTATTGTAAGAGGAATAAAAAAGAAAGAGTTTCTTTTCTGGATATTAATCTCAATTGCCGGAACAATCGGATATGGTTTATTCTTAAAGAGCGTTGGAGGACAACTGCCTTTTGTAGATGCTTCTTCCACTGTCCTGTCCATTACAGGAATGATCTTAACAGTAAGGAGAGCGACAGCTCAGTGGCCGTTATGGATAGTTGAAGACATGATTGAAGTCGGAATGTGGATTTATGTCTTCATAACGACTAAAACAGACATAAGCATGGTGATAATTTGGTCTGCTTATCTTGTCAACGCTTTTTATGGGTATTATACCTGGAAAAAACTGGAGAAGAATCAAAATGGGAGATAAAAAAACCGTTGGTTTTATCGGAGGAAAATTCCTGCCTTTGCATCTAGGGCACATTTACGCAATTATTGCGGCCTCCAATCAGGTTGATGAACTTTATATTGTCCTCTCATCCTCTAAAAAAAGAGATAGAGAATTGTGCGAGAGAGACGGGATAAGATATATTCCCGCAGAAGTCCGGCTTTCCTGGCTCGGGGAATCTTTTAGCAATATAGAGAACATAAAAATAATTCACATTGAAGACAATCATGGAGATTCTGATTACGACTGGGAAGAAGGAGCTAAGATGATAAAGGAGGCAATAGGCAAGCCTATAGACTATGTTTTTAGTTCTGAAAAATCCTATGATGACATATTCAAGAAAAATTATCCCGGATCCGGGCACATAGTCATAGATAATGAAAGAGAAAATGTAAATATTTCGGCAACAGAAATAAGGAAAGATATTTATGGAAACTGGGACAGATTGCCTAATTGTGTGAGGTCTTATTTTACAAAGAAAATTGCAATAATCGGAACAGAAAGCTGCGGAAAGACTACTCTTGCAAAGAAACTGGCCAAGCTTTACAATACAGAATACGTTTCCGAAGTCGGAAGAGATTATTGTGAAAGATACTCCAATCGGCTTACAAAAGAGATGTTTAATCAGATTGCAATGGAACATTTCCTCCTTCAAAAGAAGAAATCAGAAACAGGCAACAAAGTTATTTTTGTTGATAGTGAGGCGGTAATCACACAATACTATTTTAATATGTATTTCGGAGAAAGATCTGATTTAATTGAGGAGATAATTAAACTTCAAAATTACGATCTTGTCATTTACCTCGAACCGGATATTGAATGGGTTTCGGATGGAGTGAGGTTTGCGGGGGATGAAAAGGAAAGAATAGAGAACAACAGAGTATTAAAGCAGATGTTCAGAGAAAGAGGAATAAACTTTGTCATCATAAACGGAAGTTATGCTGAGAGATTTGACAAAGCAAGGATTCTAATAGATGAATTGTTAGGTAGAAAATAAAATGTTCCAAAAGATAATTCTGGTTTACAAAGAAAATCTTCAGAAAAGCCTGTTTGAGAAGATAGAAGAGATAAAGAGATATTTTCCTGAATCAGATTTCTTCATAACTTCTTATTCCTCTGTAAATAAACAACTTGTAGAAGATGCAGATTTAATTATTACTATTGGAGGAGATGGGACATTCATCAAAGCCGGCCATCTTCTTGAGAGTTCCTTTATCTTAGGAATTAATTCTGACCCTGAAAAAAGCGAGGGAGCACTTACAAGCATCAATATCAATGAAATTGAAAAACTGGAATCATTAAATTCAGGGAGATTTAATGTAACAGAGAGACAAAGGGCAGAGGTCTTTCTGAATGGAAAACTTCTGGATGAAAGAGCTGTAAATGAAGTTTATATCGGATCTTCTTATCAGTTTCACACTTCAAGATATAAAATAAGGTTCAGGGGCCTTGAAGAAGAGCACAGAAGCTCCGGAATCATAATATCAACAGGGACGGGATCAAGAGCCTGGTTTCTCTCTGCAGGAGGAAAACCGTTTCACCATGAAGAAAAAAAGCTGGGATTCATTGTAAGAGAGCCTTATTTCGGAGAGAGAATTTTCACTCCAAAACTTCTTTCAGGAGAAATTCTTGAAGGAGAAAAGATAGAATTTGAATCTACAAGAGATTCAGGAGGAATAATTGCAATCAATGATTCCATTTACGACTTTAAAAGAGGAGATGCTGCAGAAATCAGGCTTTCAGGCAAGCCGCTTAAAGTTATAACCCCTAAATTCTAGGTTTCTCAGCTGC
>DATJPO010000041.1:0-14814 GCA_035506395.1 Candidatus Omnitrophota bacterium | reverse complement strand
TCTCTGCAATTTGTGCTCTTTTGTTCATTTTATCATTCATTTTATCATTCATTTTTTTCTTTTTTTCCCACCAGTGTTAGTATCTGGACAATATATTGACTCCCGCCCTTATCTAAAGCATAAAAGCTTCTTTGCTGATTTCCTGTGGAAGCTTCCGAAGATGAAATTGATACAGCTCCTCTTGAATTGAGCGCCTGCATTACATTATCCCATGGGAATTCAGGCCCGGGATCTGTTTTATAGCTTGAGGATTGATAATGCCCTATTATATGGCTCCTGTCCAGAGGAATATTATATCTTGATGAAATATCAGAAACTAAATTGATAAGGGAATTTATCTGTGCAGAAGAATAAGATTCCCACTGTTTCCCGTCAATTGTTATTGCATTTTTGCAATATAATGAACTTGAACCAGTGCATGATGACTGAAGATTAACCAGTTCTATGCCTATGGACTTTGCATTTTCCTCAATGCAGCAGCCTTGCTGCGGATTATTTAATTTTTGGCAGGAATTTCCAATTAAATTGTTTGAATCAAGGCAGCTTGGAATAGTGGAGCAAGCAGCCCATTGAGTTTTGGATGCAGGGTCATAGCATCCGGCATGCTGGGCGATATCGCTTTCAGGCACAAGCGCACTTTTGTAGGATGTTGGATTATTATTGGAAGAATAAATTGTCCCGTCTCTGTCAATAATGTAATGTATGCTAAGTTGGTTAATTGCAATTGTTTGCAAAGCACCTTCTACATCATTCCCCGCTGTCGCATGGATAACAATTGTATTGACATTTCGCTTGTTAAGATTTAGCCCTAAAAATCCTGAAGATGGTTTTACCAATTCCCATGAAGTTTTCAGATTGGGATTTCCTGAATGAACAGACATTAGCTGTTCTCCTAAATTGCTGGATGCATAACTGCCTGATTCGCCGTAAAATTGCTGTTCAGGATTTTGGTTAAATTTGTAGGCAGATAATTCTGCATAATACTGCCCATTGCTTTGCCAATCTGAGAAATCTTCTGTGCTGAAGTTAATTCCGCAGTCTGCCGGAAAATTATTTTGGAAATCAGAGGAAAAAATTTTATCATCCAGGTATCCCTGTGAAGTTATGCAGTTCGCAATCTGGTCTGCCATTATATTCCCCTCAATATCTCTCACATCAAAAGGAGAACCATAGAATAATGAAGCCATGTAAATGACAGCGCCTGCTACAAGAAATAAAATCAGGAACCAGTAAACAGACAGGAATTTATCTGCACCCTTCTTGTTCATTGGCACCTCCTATAAAAAGCAGATATTCATTGCTTTGCTGGTTCATGTAGCAATTCAGGATTACAACATTATTGAAAAAAGAATAAGAATAACCGCCATTTTCCCGCAGTTTTACAGTCACTACATTTTTGTCGATGTTCACTATGCTGTTTATGCTGTTTTCTCCAAGAGAACTCTTTGCGGAATTTATCGCATCTTCCATATTAAGCGTTATTGCCATGCCGGGTTTTGCTGAATCAAGTGCAAGAGCTATTTCTTTTGCATATTTCTCTTCAAGAACAGCGGGATTTCCCTGTTTTGAAAGCAGGAAAAATATAAGGATTGCCAGAAAAACCAGATTAAGGATTATAAAAATTATATTCTCAACAAGAAGAGTGCTGCCTTTGCGATTTTTTGAAGAAAAATTGCAGAATGAAGTAAAGTGAACTCTTTTATTCATTACAGAAGATATGAGAGTATATTAATAAATTTTCTTAAAATAAATTATTGCTTAAGACTGAGTTACAAAATCAGTGCATCCCACCTGGGAAGATATTTGGTCTGTCGGCAGATATGTTGGAAGAATATTTCCATTTCCCCAGAAGCCTGCTCCCCATGCAAGCCCTTTCTTATATCCCGTAACAATTGCATATTTTGTGCCGGATAAAACAGGATTGTTTAAATTATTTTTAAGGAGGGGATAGCTGTTCTGCAGGGTGTCCAAATCAGAAACCCCGTACAAATACTGAAGATAAGTTTGCGAAGTATCTTTGGGAGTATTTTTCAGATAGTTGTAAAAATCCTCATAGGTGATTTGATTTTTGCCGAGAACATTTGTGTCAAATGCTATAACAGAGCATATAGCACAGTCGCCATTGCCTAAAAGAGTTCTGTCCGCAGTATTAAGTTTCCCTTCGCCGAACTCATACCAGCAGTTAACCATCTGGTCTGCAATAGATTTCATTATCTGCTCTTTATTTGCAGAATCAACATTTATTGTCTCGGTCGGGCTTAGGTCATTGCAACTTCCTCCTCCGGAAATGCATACATAATCTGTTTTGCAGTTTAAATCTCCCACAAGCCCTGAGCTTTTTGATTTTAAAACAACAGAATTATGGCAGATTTCACTGTTGGTTGTCCCCCCAAGATTAAGTCTGAAAAAGAAATATAATATTACAATAAAACTAACGATTAAAACGATTATGGTTACAATCTGAGCAGTAGTTATCTCGCCTTTTTTTCCAATCGCCATTTTATATTACTCCGAATTTTTTAAGCATGAAATAAAGTCCGGCAAGGGCTAATACAAAAAAACCTATCCAGATTAAATATCTTACCAGTTCTTCAAGCTCCATTTTGCTCCAAACTGATGGTTTTAGTTTGCTGATTTATTGACAAAATTATAGGGGGATTTGATATTAATATTGAATTTGTTTTGAACATTGTGAGAGAGTCAAGTATCGGAATTTTAACCCCTGTACCCGCGCCCCAATAGGATTGTCCATCAACAGAAAAATCGCTCTGCTGGCATGTTACATAATTCTCGCATACAGAGTGAGGAGATGTAGCAGCACCAAGGTCATTTATGCAAAAACAAAGGCATTTTGTCCAGCCGTTGTTTGAACAAATCTGGGGGACATATCCATCATTAGTTGAGGGGCTGAAAGAAAAAACAAGCCAATCTTTTGGATTGTAAACTTCAGCTTCACTGCTTCCGGCATTTATCTCGCTTACAAGATGGGCAAGGGAACTTTTTGCATCATCCAGATCTTTATTGCCGGATAGATTATTATAAAGATAAACCACAAATAGGATAAGGAAAAGCAGGGCAATCACGGCCAGAATCAGTTTCACTGTTTCTTCGCCCAATAAAAATCCTTTTTTATTCTCTGTCATTTGGATAATATAACCTCTTTTCATTGGCAATTCTTTGTTTTCTGTTCTTCATTTCAACAAGCTCCAAAAAATTCCTGTCGAATTTCCCCCGAATCCTTCAAAAAAGCTTATCACCTGATTCTTGAAAAAAAGGTAAAGGGCGATAACCACCGCGATAAAAACAAGAACTCCGAGTATTATTTTTATAAGTTGCTCAATTGTAAGTTCGCTCATTTTTATCCTCCGACAATGCTCTTTATTTTATCTATAAGTGAGCTTCCCTGCCCTTTTAATATAAAAATAGTAATCATGAGGATAACAAGAATTGCTACTGCAATCAAAAGCCAGGGCAGAAATTCTGATACGATTCCTCTTTTATTTTTATTTGTCATTTCCAAATTAGATAAAAGAGATTAATAAATTTGTCTGCTTCGCAGAATTCTATGGTTATGCCAGCAAATAACTTGCAACTTCCCGATATAAATTATTCTTGAAAAAGAGGCGATATTAATGGAGGGGTCTATCCTCCTATATTTCCGAGAACCACGGATGCCAGCACGAATAAAGTAATAGTTGAAAGAAGCGCTACGACAAAATAAAGCAAGATTCCTTTCTTCAGATTTTTTCCTATTTCATTCGTCTTTTCAAGCTTATCTTCTCCTGAGTCAATGGTTGTCAGAGTCCCTGTAAGGATAAAAGTGATTTCCACAAGATAAACTCCGATTGCAATCTGCAGGAAATATGGAGGGATCATATTAGTTACGTCAAATAAGGAAATATCCCCGAGGATTCCCAGTGCAGATGCATTTCCGGATAATTGAGCCAAATGAAGCTTGTTCAGTATTGTAGTTATCATTCCTGCCAAGCCCACGACAACTCCTGCCAGAAGAGGCGCAAGGAAAGTCATGTTGCTTTTCATGTCAGAGATTATTTCTGCCAGCAAATCTTTCAGCCTTTCTCCTATTTTTTGAATGTTCTTTACATATTCGGAAATAGACATGAGGCTTATCGCTGCTATCTTCAGTCCTTTTTTAGATGCTTCTATAAGAATTCTCATGCTTGTGGCAATCAAATCTGACGGGAAAAAATTTATTGCTCCTCTTTGCCTGTCAAAAATAGAGTTTTCAACGCTCATTCCGCCCTGCTGGATATTATAATTAACTTTTTTGAAAAATTCAGATGTTTTTAATCCTGTTGTGGATTCAGCAACTCTGCCGAAAACAAGTTCGGGGGGCGTGCCATTGCCTAATCTGTTCCCTAACTGGAATAAAGAATTGTTGAATTCAGCTTCCAACTCTTTTGTATTTTCTCTTTCATGAATCAGATTTTTGGTTTTTGCCTTGTATGCAATTGAGAAAAATAGCGCAAGTCCGAGAGGAATGAACATGCTTAAAATCAGAGAGCCGGCGCCAAAGGGACCTTTGATTCCTGTTCCTGTATCAATAAAACCGAAGAAATTATTATCTCCAAGAATTCCCAGCCCGAGCTGGCTGAAAGTCACATCTGGATATGTTCCTCCTGCAGGTATAGTCGCTCCTAATATTTGGGGAAGAGAGGTATACCCCCATATCAAAGGCAAAAATCCAAGAATGAATAATGGAAAGCATACTAAAAATGCCGTTAGGTAAGGTTCCTTGCTTTTATATTCATGATAAAGCGGGTTTCTTTCAAGAAGGCTTGTTTCTCCATACCCGCCGGGACGCATAAGCATGTATTTGTTCATAAGGAAAAATGCAAGAAAAGGAATAATCAGGTTATAAAGAAGAAAAACGTGAGTCGCTGTAAGAAGATTTCCTACCATTAATGAAGCAAGAGGAAGCAAAGCCAGTCCAAGAACAGGCAATGTTGTTCCAAGCATGTATGTGCTTTGTATAGGGCTTCGCACATCATGCACAAACTTGAGCATTTTATCATAAACTCCGTCAAGAATTACCTGCAATGCTTTTTCCAAAGTAGCAATTCTCGTATTATCATCGGGCTCAAACAGGCTGCTTTCAATCAAATGAAAAGATTCAATGAACTCAGAAGAATAATCCCTCCATCCATCAAGGTAATAATCAAGGCTGTCTTTTATTGTGGAGAATTTTCCTATTTCAACATCATAAAAAATTTTCTTGAAATCAAGAGCGAGAGGATATTGAAGATGGTCTGCTGCAAAGGAGACAGCTTTCTCCAGATTGGATGTGTGTCTCATGTAAACAACAATGTATAAAATTGCGGGAACCATCTGGCTGCTTGCTTTGAGCCTCCACTGATTTGCAAATCTTTCAGGATAGCCGTTTATGTAAGTAAAAAGGAATAATGAAAAAGCAATAAACATTATAAAAAATAAAACAGGAACCTGCCCTGTAAAGAGATAGGCAGAGACAGAGATAAAAATTCCGACAAGGAAAATTATGAAGAAACTCATCGCGCTTAAAGTGACTGCCTGCCATGGTTCAATGTCAAGATGCACAATTTCTATCTGCCTTTTTACTCTTGCCTCGTCTTTTTTTGCAATTTTCAGCTTTATTATATTTCCCAGGCTATGGCACCATTTTTCATATCTGCTCCATGCAGGAGCCATTTCTTCCTTGAATCTTGAATAAATCTGGCTGTAATTGCTTCCGCCGGCAGAAGGAACAGTATTAATCTGGCTCTCAATTTTTCTGCCGTATTTCTTGAGGATTTCATTTACATCGGGAGGCGCCTGCGGCATGTTGGGATAAGGATATTGTGGGGGGATTGGCGGACCTTGATTGGGATAGGGCATTTTTATCACTTCTTTGTATATTGCTTAAAGGAAAAATAATTAATAAATCTTTAGAAAACTGATAAAAATTAATATCACTTCTTTTTAAATTTCAAATAATTAAAGAGATACCTATATATGAAATGCAATTATTTTCTTTTTTTCTTTCTGCTTTTCTTTTCCCTGCTCATCCAGAAATAAAGAAGTGCAAACAAGCCTCCGATGGAAAAGAACAAAAGACTTATCCAATTATTTGCTGCAGAAGAATTTCCAATGACATTTCCTGTAAACCTCGAGGAGATTGAAAGAAGAGAGCCTGTAAAACCAACTATCGCGACAGTAGCAACTGCATTTCTTTCGAGCAATCCTGTTATAATTCTAGCCATTATATCTAAAATTTACTGCAATTTATATATTTTCCTTAAATTTTCACAAACTTTTTTTCTTAATCTCGCTGTTAAGCCATTTTTGCCAGTCGGGGAAAACTCTGTCGCTCATAGGCAATCCTATTTCTTCTCTTATTTCATCTGAAATTTTATGAAACTCGTGATTTGCAGAAACGCTGAATTCAGCTTCAAGCATTTTATCTTTTCCTGTTTTTTCAGCCATTCTTACAATTTCTTCTTTTATCCTGGCTCTTAGCAGAATGTTGTCATAAACAGCATCCCAATTTCCAGCCCATCCTTTTACATTTTCAGCAACAGCTTTTATCACTTCGCTGTCTCCGTTAATCAAATCATCGCTGGGAACAACTTCATCTTTCTCAACATCATATTTAAGCAAGTCTGAGAATCCATTTTCTTCAAGAGGGTCTTTTTTCCAGTGCTTTCTTACTTCTGAAAGCTGAATAAGCCTTTTCCATGAATGCAAACCATCGGGAGATTTTATGGGATTTGCAACAGCAATTATATCTGTTGCCTTAAAGCTTGTGGCAGGAACTTCCAAATCATTTACAACTCTGTCAAAAACAGCATAAGGCGATGCTCCATGAATTGTTCCGGCAACAGTATTTGCAAGAGCGCCGACTCTCATTGCTTCATAAAGGGCTTTTGCTTCAACGCTTCTTACTTCGCCGATAATCAGACTGCTGTCTCCAAGCCTCAGACTTGTTCTTATTCCATCATCAGCAGAAACTTCATTTGTTGTTTTCAAAAGCGCAGAGCGCACTTTCATTTGCAGGATATCATAATTAAGTTTTCTAAGCGATTCAAGAGGGAGTTCAAGGGAATCTTCAATTACTATTATTCTCGTATTGGGCATTATCTCCAGCATTATGCTTCCCAAAAGAGATGTTTTTCCGGAACTTCTCGTTCCTGCAATAAGCATAGTCCTCGCCCCGTCAACTAAGAAACTCAGCAATCCTGCTGCAAAAGAATTAATCATTCTGTTTTTTATAAAAAGAGGAAGCGTCCATGGCTCTTCTCTGTGTTTTCTGATTGCATATGCAAGCCCATTCGGAGAAAGTGGCTGCTGGATTATCGCAATTCTTGCCCTCATGTTGTCAATCTCCAGTTGAGTATCAAGAATTGGATTTGCTTCATCAAGAGGCCTGCCGGAAATCATTCTGAATTTCGCTGCCCATGAATCAACATCTTCCTGGCTTGGGAGTATATTGGTATAGCATTCATCATAAACTTCATGCCTTAGAAAGATATTTGTCATTGATATTGGCGCATTTAAGACAATATCCTGGATTTTTTTATCCTGAAGAAGAACTTCAATAAGCCCGAAACCTATTGTATGCCGGACAAGAATCTTTGCCAGTTTGTTCAGGTCGGCATAGCTAAGATTCATGCCTTTTGTCTGAGCCAAGTCCTGCAATAAATCTTTTGCAATATTGAAAAAAACATTTCTTGTTCGTGCAGTATCTGTAAATTCTTCTGCTTTTGGCTGATGTTCTATAAGAACATTTCTTGCAAGATTGAGAAGCATGTTATGCTCTTCGCTGAGAGAATTTTCAGGAGGCACAAGATGATAGATTAATTTTGATTCATCCTCTTTTCTCAGGATTGTAACAATTGATTCATCGTAATTGTCTGCGGAGATTTTATACTGATCCACAATTTCAGCATCTTCAGGAATGGAGGAAACCAGTCTTGTAAAAGTAAAATTAGGGATTACATCAGGCTCAAAAATTTTGTGATAAATCTCCCTGTCTCCTCTGGAATAGTCTTTCATGAATATTCCTGCAGCATGGATTAATTTTGTATTTTCCAAGAGCCCGAGAATTTTCTCAAGAAGCCTTATGTATCCTGACTGATCCGCCCTGCCCTGAGGATCAAGCTTTTCAAGAAAGACTCTTGCTTCCACAAGATTGCTTTTCAAATCAAGATAAGAAGCAACAGGGTCTCTTTTAAGGAGGTATAATACCGAAAAAATTTCATTGTATCTCTGGGAAAAAAATTGTTCAGAGCCTGGTGCAAGCCTGTCTTTTGCAAGCACTCTCTCCTGCCTTATAAGATAAACATAAAGCTGGCTCAGCTCAAGGAGGAAATTTGTTTCTTTGAAATCATAATTGTAATTTTTTTGCTGGACAAAAACAATGCGCGAAATGTTTGGATTTTCTATTAAGGCGTCAATGGTTCTCTCCATAACTTCAGGCGAATCAGGAATGCTCGGAACAAAGGGCGCGCCTAAATAATTGACATAAAGAACATCTTCACCGCCTTCTCTCTGTGTCTCGTATGAGTAAAGAGCAGTTCCCTCTTTAAATTGCATATTACTCTTAATTGATGTTGATTTAAAATTTTTTGTATGTTTTAAGCTCTCAGAGTTACGGCAATAAATCCGTGTGCTTGGGAAAAAGAGGCGATAAAAATACATCAAAACAATTTTAAACTCCGCAATCGTTTCTCGTATATGGCAGGTGAACAGGCGAATTATCCGGATTATGGGACTGATTTGGCATTCCGGCTCAGGGATTTGGAGGAAAAGCAGAGGATTTTGAAAAATCAGGTTCTTTTGATAGGAAAAAATCTTGTAGATATCAGAGAAAAAAATATGAAGGATATTCTTGAATTGAGAAAAGAATTTGACGTGATAAAAAGCAGCATGGACAGGCTGATGTCGTTTTTGGAGACAGCATCGGATGAGATGCAGAAATTTGCAAGAAAAGATGATATGGATATATTGGCTAAGCAAATGAGGATGTTTCAGCCTTTCGGGAGAAAATAATGGGAACTCTGGATCAGGTAATGCAGATGAGAAGGGAGAATCATTCTGATGAAGAGATTATTTCTGCACTAAGAAGCCAGGGAGTTTCTCCGCGGGAAATTAATGATGCTTTAAATCATGCCCAGATAAAAAATGCTGTTTCCGATATAATGGGTGATGGAAATGAAATGCAGGCTCCTTCTCCTCAGGGAATGGAAGAGCAAAATTACAATGAATATCCTCAGCAGGAACAGCAATATCCTCAGGAACAGGTTTATACTCCGCAACAAACACAGGCATATCCTCAGCAAGGATATCCGGGGTATCAGGGTTATGGACAGGATTATTACGCCCAGCCTACAAATACCGATACAATTGTGGAGATTTCATCGCAGGTTTTTGACGAAAAGATTTCAGATGCTGTTAAGAAAATTGATTCCTTTGATGAATTCAAGATTCTGACTCAGGCAAAAATTGAAAACAT
Organism: Candidatus Omnitrophota bacterium; assembly: GCA_035506395.1. Lineage (GTDB taxonomy): Archaea > Nanobdellota > Nanobdellia > Pacearchaeales > GW2011-AR1 > JAKLIN01. The sequence goes on along the minus strand of DATJPO010000041.1, from coordinate 5,324 downwards.
GAATGAAAGGCTGAAAAGAATTGAGGAAATAATAGACAAACTCCAGTCAGCGGTTCTTGAGAAAATCGGTGCTTATGGAAGCAACATTGAAGGCATAAGGAAAGAAATGTCAATGATGCAGGATTCTTTCAGCAAGGTTGTAGGGCAGAAGATTGAGAAAACAGAGAGGAAAGAAGAAAGCGAAGATAAATCTCAAAAGAAGAGAAAGTAATTCTAATATAGAATTAATTTAAGGTAAAAACTTTGATTATATTTACATTCAATATATTTCAAATAAATTAGCTTAAGAAATGCTTATCATTTTATAGTAAAAAAGAGGTGATATCTACTGCTTGAAAGCATGAGGATTATAATTATCAAAGGGCTTTGCATTTGGATTTTTCTTGAATACAACAGCCCCAACACCTATTACCATTACTGCAATGATTAATATAACTACAGTGGAATCGCCGAGATTATCATGAAGCCATCCCCATACATCTATGCCTGAACTGGACACAATAACAACTAATGCTATTATTATTGCTATTATGAAGAATGTTGCCTTAATCCATGGCTTGTCAGGGTCAGAGAAAAAGCCAATGATAATTAATATAATAAGAACTATAGAAAGGCCTATTCCAAGGCTTGGAAAAATCTGCGAGAAGAATTGCGGAACAATATTAAACTGCAAAGCCATCAACGAAACAGCAAGTGCAATTATAGCTGAAACAGCTCGTGTGCTGTCTCTGAACATATTCATCTTTGTGAGAATACCAAATACCAATGCAAAGATAATAAGGAAAGGCAGTGCATAATTGAAAAAGCCAAGTGAAGCCAGATTGTTCAAAAAATCTCCGATTCCTCCGCTCAGGAAAGGAGTTGTTTGTAAAAATATGCCTATCATCTCTTTTTTATATTTCTTCTTATCTTTAAATATTTTTGTTTATTTTCCGTGTCCGCTAACGCTTTTAAGCACGAATGCAAGAGCAATCCCGATTAAAAGAATAAATATAAGATTTGTCCAGAATGGCTGGCTCCATGTCTGATTGAACAAAACATTTCCAATAGTTCCAATAGAAATTCCGAAAGCCCACAGGATGCCAATCAGAATTGCAATAAAGAATATAATAATCAGGATAACCCTGAGCCCTCCTCCTTCTCCTGGTTTCCAGAATCCTGTTTCTCCGCTGAAGAATCCCCAAATCATGAGTGCCACGAAGATTATGACAACTGCAAGGACTACAAGAAGAACGAGATTATTCACAACACCGGAATAATTGAATGCAGCGACAAAGATCAGTCCTATTACAAAAGCCACAAGGGCATTTATCTGCATCTTTTCCCCGCCAAGAACCTTTGTCCTTTGGAGAACTGCAAAAACTATGAAGAATATAAGAAGGAAAGGAAGAATGAAAGTTGTGAATATCGTGTTTTGCAAAAATATAGGTGTGTCTGGCATTCTAAATCCAATTAAAACTTGTTTAAAAAGTTTGCTTTATTGAAGAAACTATTTGATAAATAACCCGTATTCGGGGTGCCCGGCTTCGCGTAGGCTCTATTTTAAGGTTAATGATAAAATTTGAATATCTGAATATGCTTTTCTTTAGTCCAGAACTAAGGTTCTGCATCATCTATTCTTATTGAAAAAGAGGCGGTATCTTTTTGTTAATAAAGCATTTATGGAAAATCAGGAATATTTTCTCCTAAGCCATGTCTTCAGAAGCTTCGCCGACAGACTCAGGCATGCTTGGCAGTGCAGAAGAGCTTATTATCAGAACATCTCCGATGGATTTTACAAACTGGTGGGGAATTATGACTCCTCTTGCTCCGCCTATAAGTGAAGCAACTCCTCCTCCTACCCTTATCCTCCATCCGTCTATTCTGTTCTCAAAAAGATTAGCTTCTTCCACTTCTCCGAAGAATTCTCCTGAATCAGTGTAAACTCTCAATCCAAGAACCTCTGTTATTTTTCTTACTCGCATGAAAATATTCTGTGTCAAATATTTAAATACTTTTCCGTTATCCATTATTAGTTTTGAAGTATAACTTTAAGGAAAATTAAGCACTCCAAAAGATAAAACTTTATAAAAATCAGATTGCTTTCAGAGATATGTTCACAAAAAATGAGGTCATAACAATAATAGTCGCTTCAATAATTCTCGGTTTTTCAGCCAATTTCCTGTTTGGAGGGTATGTTGCCTTTTTGTGGACTCTTCTGGCAGTATTTGTAGTAATCATGATAAATGTTCTAGCAAAGAAAATCTCCAGTTTTTATTTTGAAGCGGAAAGCGAGATAAAATTCTGGGAGCTTGAAGCTATAGGAATTAGAAAAAGAAGGCATCTCAAAAGGCCGTTTATAATCGGGGCATTTCTGCCTATACTTGTAAAATTGATTCTTCTTCCTGTTCAGGGACTTACATGGATGGCTTCGCTGGTTTTTGAAGTAAAGCCGAATACAGCCAGGGCGGCGAGAAGGCATGGACTTTACACATTCTCTGAAATGACAGAAAACCATATAGCTTACATTGCCGCAGCAGGAATTCTTGCAAACTTGATTTTTGCAGTTATAGGATATTTAATAGGATTCAACGAATTTTCAACGCTTAGCATTTACTATGTTTTGTTCAACATGCTTCCTTTATCGCATCTTGATGGAAACAAAATATTTTTCGGAAATATCATCTTATGGAGTTTCCTCGGTGCGCTGGCTCTCGTAGGGCTGTTCTTTTTGGTATTCATAGTCTAAATGGAATTTCTCAATGGAATCTCGCCAAGGGATTATCAAAATCAGATTTTTGAAACATGCAAAGAGAAAAATTGCTTAGTTGTGCTTCCTACAGGACTTGGAAAGACGCTTATCGCCCTCATGCTTTCAATTGAAAGGATTAAGAAATTTCCGGGAGAAAAGATTCTCTTTCTCGCGCCCACAAAGCCTCTAGCAGAACAGCATCTGAATTTTTTCAAAAAGCATCTTCCAGATCTTTTTGGAGAAATGCAATTGTTTACAGGAGCTGTCAGCCCTGAAAAAAGGAAGAAAATCTGGGCGACTAGCGATATAATCTTTTCCACTCCTCAGTGCGTTGCAAATGACTTAAGAAATTTTCTTTATGATTTGAGGGATGTCTCCCTACTTATAGAGGATGAAGCCCACAGATGCGTTAAAAATTATGATTATACTTATGTTGCACAGCAATATAAAAACAGTGCAGTTAATCAGAGAATTTTGGGGCTCACAGCGTCTCCGGGAAGCGATAATCAGAAAATAAGGGAAATCTGCAAAAATCTTTCCATTGAAGAAGTTGAATTAAGAACCCGTGATTCTCCCGATATAAAGCATAATCTGCAGGAACTGGAATTTGAAAAAATTCTTGTCGATTTGCCGGATGAATTCTGGCAGATAAGAAACGGAATTAAAAAAATTCATGATTTGTATATTGATGAACTCAAGGCAAGAAATCTTTTGTTTGAAATTCCGACAAAGGTAAATCTGATAAAATTACAGGGAAAAATGATGCATATGCTTTCCATGGGAGCAAAGAATTATTCTGTCTTTCAGGGAGTTTCTGCCTGTGCAAATGCAATAAAGCTCCAGCATGCCCTTGAATTGATAGAAACGCAGACATTGCAGGGATTTGTTAATTATCTTAAAAATTTGTTTGAGCAGTCTGACAAAGCAAAGAGCAAGGCTGTTCAAAAGCTTGTGAAAATGCCTGAATTCAATTTTGCATTCATAAATGCAAATAATCTTCTTGCCAGAAAAATGGAGCATCCAAAACTCGCGGAGCTTGCAGCAATAATAAATGATGAAAAATCCAAGATTGGTTCTTTAAGAGCAATTGTATTTTCGCAGTACAGGGATACTGCTTCTCTTATTTCAAAAAAGCTCAATGAAATCCCGGGAATAAATGCGCAGACTTTTGTAGGGCAGGTTAAAAAAGGCGGGACAGGATTAAGCCAGAAAGAGCAGAAAAGGACAATTGAGGATTTTTCATCGGGGAAAATAAATATTCTATGTGCAACATCAATAGGCGAAGAAGGATTGGATATTCCGGAAGTCAACCTTGTTGTTTTCTACGAACCGGTTGCATCTGCAATCCGCGCAATACAGCGTTCGGGAAGGACAGCGCGTCTGCAGAAAGGAAAATTGATTATTCTCATAACACGGAAAACGCGGGATGAATCCTTTTATTATGCCTCAAGAAGAAAGGAGAAAAAAATGCAGTCGGCAATCAGTGAGATAAAAAAAGAGATGCAGATGAAAGATTTCCAAAGAACATTATAATTATCAAATTAAAAAATCTTTTAAATAAATAATTTCTGGATTAATTATGGATGCAAAAAAGATTTTTGATATCTTTTCAAAATCAAAAAAAGAGAAGATTGAAAAAAAGCCAAAAGTTATCATGGATTACAGAGAGAAAAATTCTCTTGCATATTCCACTTTGATTCAGCTTGGCGCAGAAGTGGAAGTCAGAGAATTGAAAGTGGCAGATTATATTGCAAATGATGTTGCGGTTGAAAGAAAAACAATCAGCGATTTTATTTCTTCAATGCTGAGCAAAAGATTAACAAGTCAGCTTAAAAATCTGCAGCAATACAGAAACCGTCTTTTGATAATAGAGGGAATTGAAGAGCATGAACTTTATTCAGATGAAATTCAGAATGAAGGGGTTCATCCGAATGCGATACGCGGTTTTCTTCTCTCTATTATTTTGAAATACAAAACTCCTGTAATTTTCACAAAAGATGCTGAAGATACTGCAAGATTTATTTTTGTATTGGCAAAAAGGGAGGAAAAAGAAGCATCGTTGAATGTATCAAGGAAAGATTTGAGCAAAAAAGAGAGAATGCAGTTCATATTGGAAGGCTTCCAGGGAATCGGTCCTAAAACCGCAAAAAAACTTCTTTCACATTTTAAAACTCTGAAGGAGATATTTGAAGCTTCGGCTGAAGAATTAAGGGAGATTATAGGGACAAAGGCAGAAGTTTTCAGGCTGATTGAAGAGAAGTATTGAGCCTTTCCCTCAATTGCCTCTCGAAATAGTAAGAAATCCATGTATAAATCCGGACTTTGGTTTTCTCATGGGATAACGGGCTGGATAATTCTTCCAAAAAAGCGAATACAATTTTCTCGATATCAAGGGCAGTTTTGGCAACATATTCCCTATTTCCATTAAACCCGTATTGCCCCATTATTCTGTCTTTTATGCCCTGCATTTCTGATTCCAGCCGGGAATATCCGCCCTGATTGCAAAAATGAGAGCATTGCCTCAGAAATTCCTCTTTAATTAATAAGTTTCGCGGCTGAAGATAACCAGTCATTAAAATAATTAAATTTATTA
>DATJPO010000040.1:0-12885 GCA_035506395.1 Candidatus Omnitrophota bacterium | reverse complement strand
GATTGTTGAAAGGAGGAAAAATGGTTGAAGAAAAAACAGAAAAGCATGAACATGAGCATCATGAAGTGTCAGAAGAAAAAGCAGTTACTATAAAGAAAAGTACTTTATGGGCTGTTGGTGCATTCGCGCTTTTGGTTCTTCTTGTTGTCAGCATATTTACAGGCGGATTCGGAATAATGAAATCCACGGGAAATGCTGCTAATACCGGAACAAATACCAATACGGGAACAGCAAATATAGATCCAAGCGTATTCTTGTCAAATTCAGGATTATATCCTTCTTTGGGACCAAGCAATGCAAAAGTCACTGTAATTGAAGTTGCAGATTTCCAGTGCCCTTATTGTGCATTGGCATCAGGACTTCCTAGCTGGGCTTCGCAATATGCAAGCCAGTATGGTGATTTGATAGGTGCTGCAGGAAATGTAGAGCAATTAGCACAACAGGGAAAAGTGCAGTTTATATTCGTACCATGGAGTTTCCTTGGACAGGAATCAATTTATGCTGCAGAGGCAGCTTACTGCGCAGGAGACCAGGGCAAATACTTTGATATGCATGATGCAATTTATCAGGCAAGTGACGGACCAAGTGAAGATACAGGAAAATATTCAAAAGCAAACTTAACAATAATTGCAAAGAGTATTTCAGGGCTTGACCAGACTAAGTTCAATTCTTGCCTGCAAAGCGATGCAGACTTGGCAAAAGTTCAGCAGATTGCATCAGATGTGCAAAAATCAGGAGTTACCGGAACGCCGATGTTCTTCGTGAACGGAAAGCAGGTTCAGGCATCCTGGGCTGCAATACAGGCTGTGATAAACGCCGCTTAAATTTTAATTTATTTTTTATTCTCTTTCTTTTTTTATTTTTATCAGTCAAACTTCTCTGTAAAAATCTGTCTGTCCTGGAAATTCATCTGCAGTCTCAATTTTGCATCATTAACCATTTCCTTGAATCCGCATACATAAAAATTCCCGTTGAAATTTTCAGGAATATATTTCCCTAAAAAATCCTGTACATATCCTTTGTTGGATTCTTTCATTTGTGGATTGCTGAATATATTATAAAATCTGAAATTAGGATGTTTCTCCGCCAATTTTCCAAGCTCTTTTTCATAAAGAGCATCTTTCTCCGTCCTTGCTGATTTTAACAGGATTATTCTTTTCTTGAATTCTTTGTTCAATAAATCAGGAATAATGCTCATAAATGGCGCTATTCCGACTCCTGCACAAATAAAGATTAAATCTTTATCAGGGGAATTGGCAGTAAATTTTCCGGCAGGCCCGAATAATTCAACCTTATCTCCTTTTTTCAGCTTTTTGACAAATTCAGAAGCAACTCCTCCGGGGATTATTTTTATGCAAAATTCAATCTTTTTTTTGTCTGCAGGTTCATTGACAATTGAAAACGGCTTTCTTATCTTCTGTCCTTTGTCATTGATTACGCTTAGAGACAGATATTGCCCTGCCTTGAATTCAAAATCAGATGGAGCGGACAATTTAACATGTTTTACGCTGTCTGCTAAATCCCTGATGCCAAGTATTTTTGATGAAAAAATTGAGATTGGCATTCTAAGAGAACGTCTCCTCTTTTTTATTCCTCATTATTTTCCTCCTGTTTATTCTCTTCCTTCAGCCAGGCATATCCTTTCTCTTCAAGATGATTCACAAAATCACCGTTCTCTTCTGCAACAATTCTCCCGTCCATCATTACAAAAACCTTGTCTGGTTTTATATATTCAAGAATTCTTTTGTAATGCGTTATAACAAGAATGATTTTGTCGCTGCCTGCAAAATTCTTTATTCCTCGGGATATAGTTCTCAAAGAGTCTATATCCAGCCCTGAATCAGTCTCGTCCAATACAACAACACTGGGATTTAATATAAGCATCTGCAAAATTTCGGATTTTTTCTTCTCGCCGCCTGAAAATCCTTCATTAAGGTATCTGTTAAGGAAAGACTCATCAATATCCAGCAATTTCGCCTTTTCTTTCAGCATTTTATTAAATTCAAGAAAAGATTTTTTAGGAGAAGTCAGGGAATTATAAGCCATTCTCAAAAAATCAGAAAAAATAACTCCGGGAATTTCAGTAGGCTGTTGAAAAGATAAAAACAATCCCTTCTTTGCTTTTTCATCAGGGCTTAATTCTGCAATATCCACATTGTCAAGCAGAATTTCTCCTGAATTTATCCTATACTTGGGATTTCCCATCAATACGTTGGATAAGCTTGTCTTCCCGCTTCCATTCGGCCCCATCAAAGCATAAACTTTTCCCTTTTCAAGTTTCAGATTAACTCCATTAAGAATTTTCCTGTTTTCTTTTACAAGTCCGGCATTAAGATTTTTTATTTCGAGCGTCATTTTAGGGTATCCTCTTTTTCTTTATCATTAGCATCCAACTTCTTCAAAGCCTCAAGGGGCAGAAGTTCGCAGCCTATTCTTGTGGGAATAACTTCAATTCCGAGAAATTTGTCCAAATCATCCTTGCTTAATTTTTTCACAGCATCAACATCCATTCCTTTTATTTTTTCAAGAAGAGCAGAGGCGGAAACAGTGCTTACAAAGCAGGATACTCCATGGAATTTTGCATCAATAATCTTGTTGTTTTCTATCTGAAGTTCTATTACAATCTCATCGTTGCAAACAGGATTTTTATGCCTTATAGTATGGGTTTTATTTTTAAGTTCTCCAAAATTGGGCTTGTCAGCATATAATTCCAGAAGCTGTTTTCTGTATAATTTGTCTGCCATTTAATTTATCGCCTCAGCACACAGAGTTTTCTATCTCTATTTCAATCAGTTTGTTTAATTCAGCAGCATATTCAAGAGGCAATTCTTTCATAACAGGCTCCATGAAGCCTTCCACAATCATTTTTGTTGCCTCTTCCTCGCTAATTCCTCTTGACATTAAATAGAATAATTGCTCTTCCCCTATTTTCCCCACAGCTGCCTCATGGGAAACTTCAACATTATTTTCAGCAACCATCATGCTGGGAGAAGTTTTCGCGACACTTTCATTGTCCAGCATTAATCCATCGCATCTGACGCTTGATTTGGAATTAATGCATCCTTTTTTTATCTCAACCAATCCCCTATAAGAGGCAATTCCTCCCCCCTTGCTTATGCTTTTGCTTATGACATGGGATTTTGTGTTCGGGGCAAGATGATAAACTTTGCATCCTGTATCTTGATTCTGCCCTGCACCTGCAAAAGCAATTCCCGTGTAATCTGTCCGGGCATTCTCTTCCACAAGAACACTGCAGGGGTAAAGCATGGTTGTTTTGCTTCCCATATTGCCGTTAACCCACTTCATTATTCCATTTTCATGGACAATTGCCCTTTTTGTGTTAAGGTTGTAAGTGTTTTTGCTCCAGTTTTCTATGCTTGAATATCTTACATTTGCATTTTTTAGCACATGAATTTCAACGCATCCTGCATGAAGGGAATTTTCAGAATATTTGGGTGCAGAGCATCCTTCTATGTAATGGATTTCACTTCCTTCGTCAGCAATGATTAATGTATGCTCAAACTGCCCGCCTTTTTTTGCATTCATCCTGAAATAAGCCTGAAGCGGCAGTTCCACTTTTGTATTTTTTGGCACATAAATAAAAGTCCCCCCGCTCCATACGGCAGAATGAAGCGCTGAAAATTTGTGAAGGGCGGGAGAAACGCAGTTAGTCATGAAATATTTCTTAACCATTTCAGGATATTTTTTCACAGCATCATCCATATCCAGAAAGATAATTCCTTTTTCTTCCAGGCTTTTCTTCAGATTATGATAGATTATCTCCGATTCATACTGGGCGCCGACGCCTGCAAGTGATTTTTTCTCAGCCTCGGGAATTCCAAGCCTGTCAAAAGTATTTTTTATGTCAGAGGGAACATCTTTCCAGTCTTTTGAGTTTTTCACAGCATTGGGCTTCATGTAAAAATAAATTTCGTCAAGATTCAAGTCAGACAAGTCAGGTCCCCAGTCAGGCATTTCCTTCTTTTCAAAGATTTCCAGCCCCTTCAGCCTTTTTTGAAGCATCCAGTCAGGTTCTCCTTTGTCTTTTGAAATCTGCTCTACAATTTCTCTGCTCAGCCCCGGCTTTGCCCTGAATTTCAGATTTTCGGGGTTGTAATGGTCAAAAATATCCCTGCTTATTTCAATAGTTTCAGCATATTCCATGAAATTAACTATCGTTAATATCTTTTAAGGTTTTTGGTTTCAAAAAACTTAAAAAGAGGGGCATAACCCTGAATCTTATGAATGAGCAAAACAGAAGCTTTATTTTTCTATATCCTCAGGAAGAAATATTTGATTATGAACTTGAAAAAGGAGCTATTCTTTATGAAGGACGCAGCAAAATAAGGAGAGCGCTGAAAAAAGCTTTTCTTCCAAGAATAGAAAGAGCTGAAACAGAAGCTGAAAAGGAAGCGATTCAGCAAGAAGCAAGAAATCAATTAAAAAGACTATTCCGTCCTTTTTATTCTAAAAAACTTAATGCTTGTATTGATGAAAGATATAGAAAAAAAGGATATGCAATAAATTATGCACTTTTGGATGATTGCGCTGTTTCAGATATTATTGCTCTTACTCCTAGAGATAGAGTCATATATGTGGGGATGGATGCAAAAACACATAGGACTAAAGGTTCAGACGGAGAATACCCTTATCCGAAGTCAGATTATATTATTGATCAATTACTTCCGGTAGGAAAACTGGTTATCGGAGGATTTCATTTAGGAGATTGTGTTGAAAAATTGGCAATGAGAGCATATTCAAGGGGGCTGGAAGTTCTTATTGATGAGGATTTGACCGAATTATTCACTTCTAAAGTATTTGATAAAGCATTTAGAACAAATGCTTTTTCAGCCCATTATCCATCTCTGAAAATATCTTGGTAAGGCTTAAATACGGTTGGATTCTTATGGACTTATGAAAAAAGTAATGCCTCAGGAACTTGAAGTCTGGTATCTTATTCCTGCATTGAGGAGAGAAATTGCAAAAATCCTTATCAAAGATTATGGGTTAAGGCAAAAAAGAGTTGCGGAATGCTTAGGCATAACAGAAGCGGCAATTTCCCAATATCTTCGTTCCAAAAGAGGAAAGGAGATAAAATTCTCTGAAAAAGCGCGTGAAGAAATAAAGAAAGCTGCAGAGGAAATTGCAAAAGGAAAAAGCGAAATTATAGAGAAAGTTTATGATTTGTGCGTTTCAATGAAGAAATCAAAGGCAATGTGCGAGTTCCATAGAAAGTGGGACAAAAAGATCCCGAAGAATTGCAATATCTGTATAAAGGATTAAGATAATAATTATTTCTCTTTTTCAGTCATTTTTATTATCTCATTCGCATCTTTCAGCATCATGTCTATTGTTTCCTTGTCCATTCCATGCAATTTTGCACCCATTTCAAGAGTATCAGCGCCTGAAAAATGACATCCCACACAATGAAGTCCATAGCCCATCAATATTGGAGCTGCCTCAGGATATTTGGAAAGAATATCTATCATGAGCATATCTTTTGCAATAGGCTGATTAGTTTTCTGTTTTCCCATTCAAAAACAAGATTTTTATACATTTAAAACTTTATCCATAAATGAGAGTTGTAGTTGAGAGCAAAAAGGAGGCAATAAAGAGGACTGCCCTGATCCTTCAAAAATTCCTGAAAAAAAAGCCCAATGCTGTTCTTGGACTGGCAACGGGAAAAACAATGATTCCGCTCTACAAAGAACTCGCAAGTCTCGGCAGGAAAGGAAAAATAGATTTCTCAAAAGCCGAAACATTTAATCTGGATGAATATGCCAATAAGAAGACATTTCATAATTACATGAATTCCAATTTCTTCAATAAAATCAATGTCAGCAGAAAAAAAATTCATTTCCCTTCTGCAAACGGAAAAAATTATGAACATGAAATAAAAAAGTCAGGGGGAATTGATTTGTGCTTTTTGGGCATAGGAACAAATGGGCATATTGCATTCAATGAACCGGGCTCATCTTTTGCAAGCATAACGAGAAAAGTTATCACTTCAGATAAAAAATCAGCATATACTATGGGAATAAAGACAATAATGAACTCAAAAAAGATTATGCTTCTTGCATTTGGGAAAGAAAAAGCAGATGCTGTCGCAAAGGCTGTTAAAGGAAAAATTTCAGAAGAAATTCCTGCTTCGATTTTAAGAAAGCACAGGGATGCGACATTTATATTGGATAAAAGTGCTGCGGGCAAGTTATAATATCTTACCGTTTTATAGCAAACTCATTTATCAAATCAAGCATCCTTTGCGCAGTGGTTTTGTAATTAAAGTTCTTCAATGCGTGTTCTGCAGCATCTTTTCCCATTTGTTCTCTTAATAATCTGTCTTTCATTAGTTTCAGCGTGTATTCTGCGAGCTGTTCTGTATTCGCGCGATAAGCAAAAGTTTTCGGCTTGTCAAAAACAACCTTGTGCTTGTCTTCAAATCCCATCCAGTCATAAGCCCATTCGCTTGAAAGTTTTATTTCACTTTCAACATCAACGAGAAATCCTGTTTTTCCTTGGATGATTGTTTCTTTAGGACCGCCGACATTTATTGATATGACCGGCTTTCCGCATGCCATAGCTTCAACCTGTATCATGCCAAAGCCTTCTAACCTCGATGGCGCTGCGTAAATATCGCATGCATTGAGAAGAGAAGCCATGAATTCAGGAGAATATTTTCCCTGAAGATAGATTATCCTGTTTGAATCCAGCCCAAGTTCTTCAATTAAATTTTCCTCTTCCACGCCGTAGTCTGATGCAGAAGCGCTCTCATAAGTTTTCAGGACATATTTCCAGTTTGGAAATTCGTCATTTATTTTTGCCAAGGCTCTGAACATTTCCTGCGCGCCTTTGCTTGTAACATCGCCTCCTGCAGTGAAAATCATCACCTCATCATCCTGCACTCCGAGCATTTGCCTTAATTTTTTTATATTTTCCTTGTCATGAGAAGGATAAAATGTCTTAGGGTCATAACCTATGGGGCATGCATGAATATTGTTTCCATTTACTCCATCCCTGATGTAAGTCTGTTTTACCCAATTGCTTGTTGCCGCAATAAGAGGAAGATTATTCAGAGTATTATGGTAATTTGCAACCCAGCCGTCTGCATTGAACCAAGGCACGACTTTCAATCCGTGATTAAGAGGGCTATGAACAACTTCAGGAATATCCCCCCAATAACCGATTCCAATCACAACATCGGGCTGGAAAGATTTGTAGAGATATATTTTTTCAAGCGTATCCCCTCTATCGCATGGCATGACTTCATGTCCAAGTTCTCTTAATCCTTTTATCAGATAATGCCCCTGCATGCTGACTCCATCAGGTTCCGGCGGATGAGGGTATAGGACGAGGATTTTCATTTTATCAACTTAAAACTCTCCATTTTATTGCAGCTCATTAACTCAAATCCTTTTTCATTGGGATATCCGTAGACTTCCCTAATTATCTTTTTTTTCATGTTAAGCTCATCATCGCTTAAATTTATCGTTAAATCTGAATTTTTAATCGGCTTTGGAGGAAGAAGATTTGGATATGGAATATTTTTCCCTTTCTCGTAATTGAAAGAATATGCTTTCTTTGATATTAAATCGCGATTTTTTATCATCTCTTTGACTGCATTATGCACTTCAACATGCCTTATGTGCCCATATTCGCCATTTTCTCCATGAGTGAAAATAAAATCATATTTCTTTTGTGCGAGGGCGTTTTCGATTATCTTGATAATATGCTCAATTGGAACAGGCTTCAAAACTTTATCATCGAGCTTGTGAATTGAGCCGAATGCTCCGTAAATCCTGCACGCCTTGTCAAATTTTGGCTTTCTATCCTTGTCATCTCGGCGGCATAAAGAAAGAATTGTCCATTTCCAATCATGGTTTCTTAAAATTGTTCCGCCCATCCAGATTGTTTCGTCGTCAGGATGCGCAATAACAACCAACGCTTCTTTTTCCATGAAGAAGAATTAATGATTTTGTATTTAAGGTTTGTTATGATTTGGGATTCATTAGAATGAGAGGATTACATTGATTCAATTCTTTTCAGAAGGATTATTTCTTCATCGCCTTGAAAATATCCTGCAGGGAAATCTTCTTTACAGTCGTGACAGTGTCTGCTTCTCCGGAAAACAAAAGCAAATCTTCGCCGTTTTCATCCGAGATAAGCCCTGTCGGAAAAATAATATTGTTGCCTGATGATGTCTTCGCATAATTCTTGACAGGAGAAAGAATTGGCTGTGGTGATTTTGCAATCAGTTTCCTCGGCGATTTCAAATCAAACAATGCAGCGCCGACTTCATAGCTGAGAGAATCCTTTGCCTCAACTACTCCATGATAAAGCAAAAGCCATCCTTTCTTAGTTTTTATAGGGGGAGCCCCTGCTCCGACTCTTTGATAATCCCAGTTTCCTTTTTTTGAAAGCAATAAAGGGCGGTTATGCCCCCAGTTAATCAAATCCTTTGATGATGAAATCCACATGTGAGGGGGGGAAAATTGAAATTCGCTTTCAGGGCGGTTGAAAGCATAATAAAATTTGTCGGATTTTTCAGGGAATAGAACCACATCTTTATTTTGTTCAGAGAAAATCATTCCTTTTCTGTCCCAGTTAATGCAGTCTTTTGAAGTTGCAAGAGATGTTGAAATATCCCCGAGCCTTGAAAGAGAAACATATGTCATGATGTATTTGTCCCCTATCTTGACAATTCTCGGATCCTCAACTCCCAATTCGCCGTTTGCTTTTAATCCTGAAAAACTCGGCTTTTTGTCAATTGATTTTATTTTGAATCCTGTCTTGTCAAGGATAACTCTTCTGAAATGCGAAATGAATAAAAGCCTTTTCGTATCGTCCTTGAAGATAATGTCATCGGGGGATTTCAGGCGGACTAAATCCTTCCTGAACTTGTCAAGCTTTATTCTGCAGGTTTTGTCGCCTTCGCATCTCGGAGCATAATAATATTTTGAATCTTCACTTGCCTCATTTTTCAGTTTTTCAGCAACTCTCACATAAAGAGCAATATCTCCATTTGGCAAACGGGCCGCGGCCGGATTAAAAGTTCCAATAACTGAAAATTTGGGCGATATGGGCTTGATATCGCGTGGAGAAACAAGCAATGCCTCTTTTTTTACGGGAATCATGATGCTTTAAAATAAGATGAGAATACTTAAAAATCTATTGACGAATAAATATGATAATGGTTTGATTAATACAATAATTAAATCAAAACTTTTCTTGCCTTTAAAGATTCATAAGCAAATATGTACATTCCTGCATTCCATCCCTGATAGCTTTCCCTGCCCGAAGATGATTTCCCGATTTTTCCTGATTTTCCATTGAGCCATTCTGCAAAATTTCCATTATTCTTCATATTCGCCTCCGCTAATTTCTGCATCTGCTTTTCAGCGTCTTTAAATTTCCTGAGCTTGATTAATGCAAGAATGTAGAATGCCCCCACATAAGTCCATATTCCTGCATTAAGATAATTTGAAGGTTTTTTTGCATCGCAATCCAGAAAATAATCCTGCCAGTCGCGGCTTCCCTGTTTTATAGGGGGATAAATTGCTTTTATAGGATAAGGCTTGTCAATTCCATGGTTCTTTATATAGCTTAAAATCTTCTCAGCTTTTCTGTCATCTGCCAAATCAAAGACAATTGCCAGCAAATTCCCGAGAGTGTCAAACCAGTTCCCCATTTCATGATATTTGCCGTGATTTTTCCAACGCCATGGGAGATAAAACTCCCCATTCCATAATTTGAAATCATTGTCTGCATTAACAACTGATTTCAATCTTTCTGCTTCTCTGTTTTTTCCTGCAAGGCGAAGAGCGAAATAATACAAAGCCTGAGTATTGATTGTATGCCCATATCTGTGTGGAAAGGCATCCTGCCAGTCTGTAGTAGGCAATTGCTCAGGCATGGAATCTTCTCCGGCATCCTGGCATGCAAGCCAGTCAAAAGCCTTGTCTATATTTTTTTTGTATTTGTTAAAAAGAGAATTGTCATGAAACTTTTTCATGTAATAATAATGCCCTATGATGAACCACAGGCTTGAATCAATTGACATGTAATCAACATGGGGTTTTCTTCCTGAAAATTTATCAACAGCATTAGGAATCTGCCCTTTGGCAGACTGATTCCAGGCAAGAGTAACCAAAGAATTTCTGTAAGCCTCCTTTAATTTTTCATTTTTTACAAACGGAACCCCAAAGGACATTATCACTGAATCGCGGGCAAAAACCATGTCATATCCGGGAAATGCCGCGAAAAATCCATGCGGAGTTGCGCATTTTTCAAGAACTTCCGCTGCCTTATCATAAACTTCTGCCAGATATTTTACATCCATTTCAGAAAATCACCCTTTGTTATATTAGATGATTTTAATTTATAAATTATTGCCCGGATTTTTATCATAAATCCATCAGGAATAATCTGGCAAGCAAATAAGAGATAGTTGATTCAGCTCCCTGATTGAGATTAATCGCGCTTTTTCCTATTCCGTCAAAGCATCCGCCTGTTGTGGAATCATAAACAACCTGATTGAGGCTGTTTTTCCCGACAAACCACTGGAATGTCTCAAGGGCATATTTTTTGTATTTCTCGTCTCTTGAAATTTTATATGCAAGAATTAAAGTCTGAACCATGTATGATGCTTCTATAGGCTGCTGGTCATATTCTGCTTTTTGTCCGTTTTGCATATACCACCCTCTTTGTCCTACAGGAACAAATAAATCTCCGCTGAATGTTTTTGAAATAAGAAATTCAAGGGTTTCAAGCCCGATATCTAAATAATCTCTTTTTCCTGTTGCAAGATAAGAATAAAGCAATGCTTCCGGAATCTTCGCATTTGCATA
This sequence comes from Candidatus Omnitrophota bacterium, assembly GCA_035506395.1. Classification (GTDB taxonomy): domain Archaea; phylum Nanobdellota; class Nanobdellia; order Pacearchaeales; family GW2011-AR1; genus JAKLIN01. The sequence continues at coordinate 2,041 of DATJPO010000040.1, read as the reverse complement.
AGTCATGTAAGGCTCAAACCATTTCCATGATGGATTTGAAGAGGACTTGTAAAGTGAAATCAGGTAATCTGCCTTTTTGGAGATATCATTTCTTATTTCAGCGGAATTGGCAATTCTGTTATAAAAATACAGTCCTTGTATGACAAAAGAAACAGCCCTCGGAGATTTAATCTCCCCCGAAGCGTTTATGGCGCCTGCCATTATTTCCCCGGCTTTTCTCTTGAAATCTTCAGGAATGTTCGGAGAGGAAATAAGATATCCCAGCGCCCACATCGCTCTCCCATGGGCATCTTCACTCCATTTATGCGCATTCAGCCGCCTGTCTTTCCCGACGAGATTATATAATTTTCCGTCTTTTTTCTGGACATATTTTATGTAATTGAGATAAGTTTTTATCAAATCCAGCTGCTTGAATTCCCTGAATTTCTCGTAATGCTTTGTGCATACAAGAATCGCCCTTGCATTGTCATCAAGCGTATAGCCTGAATTTGCATCAGGATTTGTCTGCACGGCGAACTGCACAACTCCGAAATCATCAGTGAGCTTTATCAGGTGCGAAGTGTCTATGTCAGGCCATGACTCTATTTCAAGTCCCTTCAAATCAAGATATTTGCTGAAAATGTCGCAGTAATGCATTGCCACATTGGGCCATGTCATGGGACGCGTGAAATAATATGCATTTTTCTCCATTTGCCTTCTCAGTTCATTATTTCCCAGCAAAGCAAAAATGGCTTTCTCAAAATCTTTTGGTTTTTTGAATCCCACAAGCATTCCCCTTTCGTCATTTATCAAATCACGCGCATGAAGGAAAGATGTGGAAATGGCAGCTCTTCCGCAACCCATGGCATATGACAAAGTTCCCGAAGTTATCTGGTTCTTGTATGTGCCCGACGAAATATAAATATCCGTAGCCTTCAGATACTGCACTATCTCATCTGTTGTAAGATATTTATTGTAAAATTTAACATTCTTTTCAAGATTCAGCTTCTTGACTTTTTTTGTCAGATAATTTCTGTAATCTTCCCCATGCTCTTTTCTTACAAGAGGATGCGTCTCTCCTATGATTAAATAAACAACATCAGGATATTTCTGGACTATCTTCGGGAGAGAATCAATCACATATTCATAGCCCTTATCATAGCCCATCATTCCAAAAGAAGATAATATTGTCTTCCCTTCATAGCCAAGGCGTGTTTTTTCAGCATCCTGCTTTTCAAAAGAAACTTTCGGAATTCCATGAGGTATGAGATGAATCGGAGTGTTGACCTGATAAACATCTCTCAATATCTCGATAGCTTTGTTAGTCATGACAACTATCTCATCAACTTTTTCAGAGATTGCCTTCGCAACTTTTTTCAGTTTTGGATCAGGGTCCGGCAGAATGGAATGAAAAGTGATTATAGAAGGCTTGTTGAGGACTTCAAGGAAAGCAAGCAGATAATCGCCCCATTCGCCTCTGAAAATTCCCCATTCGTGCTGTATGTTAACCAATTTTATTCTCGGAGATTCATTAATCTTCTTCGCCGCTTCAATGTAATCATTCATGTCGGTGTCGCTTATCTGGTAAATTACGTCCGGAGGATAATTGTAAATATTAACGCCATTGCTGTTCATCGCAATGATGCCTGCCTTGACATTCGATGGCAGCCTTTCATTTATTGAAGCCGCCAAATCTCTTGTAAAAGTGGCAATCCCGCATTCTCTCGGCGGATAAGTTGAAAGGAAAACTACGTCACACTCTTCAAAACTTCGAGTCATTTTCACCCCTATCGTTAAAATAGCAATCGCGCACTTTTAAAGATTTCTTTTATTGCGCTTTCAGAAAATTTTTATTGACCTGATTCCAGTTTATGACATTAAAAAAATTGTCAATGTATGAATCTCTCATATTTTGATATTTGAGATAGTAAGCATGTTCCCAGACATCAATGCATAAAACAGGGATTTTTCCGAGAGTAAGCGGGCTGTCTTGATTAGAAGTGCTCATTATCTCGAGTTTTTTGCTTGCCGGATTCAAAACAAGCCATGCCCATCCGCTTCC
>DATJPO010000039.1:0-7408 GCA_035506395.1 Candidatus Omnitrophota bacterium | reverse complement strand
ATGACCTTTGGTTAAATCCCCCGAGAATATTATCCGAACAAGATTATTTGAATAAAAGACAAGAGTCTTTATTGATATTCGCGGGAGTCCTATCTTTATTACTTTTTTCTGTTGCATCATTTATGAAAAATTTAAGGGATTTGTTGGAAATAAAAAAAGTAAAGGTTACAAATTATGACAATTAAGAAACCCTACAAATTGAACTATAACAATAAGCAGTAATATCTAAGGTTGCCTTTCCGCATTTCCGGCTTACTCCGGAATCCATTCATACCCAACGGCAGCAGCTTTCATCTTCTTATTAGCCCGCCCCAATATCTGCCCAACTCGTGCGCGGGTTAATCCATATTCATCTGCCAGTTCCTGCTGTGTCATGCTGTGATTATATCCATTCAGCCCGAAACGCTTCATTACCATCTCTCTGTCCCTTGGAATTAAAGTTGCGCTGTCTAAAAATCTCCAAGCCAGAATTTTATCGGATTCCGTGATATCTTTGGAAGATAAGACTTCAAGAGGGCTTGGCGATGTTGAATCAGAGACTTTATCCATCAGGCTTCTTTCTTTTGACTCCTTATCATGATAGGCAAAGTTCAGGGAAAGAGGTTCTGAACATCCAGCAAGCTCTTCTATTTTCCATTCCGGAAGATAAGTCAATTTCGCCAATTCGCGTGTTGTCGGATTTCTTCCGTGATTTTTGTAAAATTCTTCTCCGGCATTTTTAATCCATCCTGATTTTTTTAATGCATCCTCCGACAGCCCCATCATCTTGTCTTTTTCTACATTCTCCAATATGGCTCTTTGAATATGCCATCCTGCATATGAACGGAAGTTCATGGTATCAGGGTCAAATTTTTTATCAAAGAATTTAACCAGTCCTTCAAATCCATAACCTATCAAATCTTCGCGGCTTCCAAGATGGGAATATTTCTTTGTAACTGCAATCACATAGGGTATTGCGGCAGCAAGAAGCTGCTTTCTGAATTCAGGGCTTCCTGTTCTCCTGTATTCTCTGAAAAGCTCCCCATACTGCACATCATCATTGACGTTTTTCCCGTTTATTACTGCCGGGCAGTTTTCATATCCTTTCAATGGAGGTGCAGCGCTCCGATATATTTTTCTTTTAGGTTTTTTCATTTTAAATTAAAATTCTGTTTAGAAATATTTTCTTGGAAATCTTAGTTTATAAATTAATATGAAATTTCAGTATTTGGGCAATCCCTACAACTGATTGTATCTCTGTAAGAATTCGTGTTAGCACCCCGCGAGGTTATAGCGCGCATATCAACCTGAAGTTTTTATATTATAATATTAAAATTATTTCTTCTTCCCGATTATCTTTCTCTCTCCCATATAAGGCTGAAGAACTTTTGGAATCTTGATTGAGCCGTCTTTCTGTTGGAAATTTTCCACAAGGCATGCAATCATTCTTTCCGTTGCAATCGCAGTATTGTTCAGGGTATTGACAAAATTCAATTTTCCCCCTTCGTCATATCTTACATTTCCTCTTCTTGCCTGATAATCAAGGCAGTTTGAGCATGAAGCCAATTCCCTGTATGCATCCTGGCTTGGAAACCATCCTTCAAAATCAATTGTCTTGGTTGGAACTCTCCCCGTATCGCCTGAAGCAAGAACAACTGTCCTGAAAGGAATCTCCAATTTCTTGAACATTTCTTTTGTATTATTCAGAATCATGTCAAATTCTTTCCATGAATCCTCCGGCTTGCAGAAAACAAACTGCTCAATCTTTTCAAACTGGTGAATTCTGAAAATTCCCTTTGTATCCTTTCCATGGCTGCCCGCTTCTTTTCTGAAGCATGGGGAAACTCCTGCGAATCTTACAGGAAGTTCTTTTGCAGGAATAATTTCATTGAAATAATATGAATTCAAAGCGTGCTCTGCAGTTCCTATAAGATACAAATCCTCGCCTTCAATTTTATAGATGGATTCTGCAAAAGCGGCAAAAGGAACAGCAGTATTCAATGTTTCTTTTTTCAGCATGTAAGGAGGCTGCATCAGGATAAATCCCTTTTTCTCTAAAAAATCCAGAGCGAAATTAATCAGCGCCTGATTGAGTTTCACAATATCCCTCTTTAGATAATAAAATCTCGCTCCTGCAACTTCTGCCGCCTTGTTCATGTTAAGCATGTCCAGGTCAAGCAGTATTTCTTCATGCCCTCTGGCTGGAAACGAAAATTTTTCCGGTTTTCCGAATTCTTCAAGAACTTTATTTTTGGAAGCGTCGCCCACAGGCGCGCTCTTGTCGATTATATTAGGAATGTTCTCAAGAACAGCATTTCTCTCTTCCTCAAGTTTTTTTGAATGCTCTTCTGCTTTCTCAATTTCTTTTGGAATCTCGCTCGCTTTCCTAATCAGGAGTTTCGCCTTTTTCTCGTCATGTGATTTCTTTGCCTCATTAATCTGCTTTGAAATAGTGTTTCTTTGCGCTCTTAATTCATCAGCCCTGCTTTTGGATTTTCTCCATTTAACATCAAGTTCAGCAACTTTGTCAACATCTTTCTCAGGCATCAATCTCTTTTTTTGGCTCTCACTGACAATCTCAGGATTTTCCCTGATGAGCTTAATATCCAGCATATCTCTTTTAGATGAAGATTATATTTAAATTTAATGGGAATATGCAATATTATTTTTTCTTATAAGATAACTTGCAGTTCCTGCATATGTTGTGTGCCTGCCTTGCCAATTCTTCAGATTTTTTCTTCAGGTTATTTGCTTCAGCTATTCTTTTCATCGCTTCTGCTCTCTTTTTTGCCTGAGCTTCTTTCATAAGTTCATTTGCCCTCTGCCTCAATAAGTGAGCTTCCTGGATTTTTTTGTAAATGTCTTTTTTTAAGTGCTCGGGAATGTAATGCTTGCGGACTTCTCTTTTGGCTTTCTTTAATGAGTGTCTGTATTTTATTTCCCTGAGAATATTTCTCATGATGAATAAAACAGCAATAGCACCTGCAATTATTGCAACAGAAACTGCAATAGGGATTATCGTGGCTTTATTTTGTTCAACAAACTTCATAATTTGCGCCTGCAAAGTTTCTTTGCTCAGCAAAACATTAAGCACAGCCTGCCCATTCTGGATTCCTTCAAGTTTTACAGAGACGACATATCCGTTAACGCTTAAATTCTGGGTGCTTCCTACAGAAATCTGCCTCGGAATATTGTCGGAAGATAAAACATAAGTGACTGAATCATTCCCCACATCTGTGACATTTAATTCGTATTTCTGCGATGCGACAACCACATTAATAGTTTCATTTTCATGAACAGTCTGGTTTTTCCCAGTTTCAGCGCTTTTTGGAGGAGTTATTAAAGGTGCTGAGGGAGCCCCGCCTGAAGGGCTTCCTCCGCCGGGTGTTTCAGTTCCGCCTGCGCTTACTCCATAATTAAAAATAAAGTTTGCAGAATTTCCGGCATTATCTGTTGCAGTGCAAATTGTTGAAAATGAGCCAGCCTGATTTGTTGGAGGATTCGGGATATATGAAGAAGAATTAATGCCTGATAGGGCATCTGAAGCAGAACATGTGCACCTTATGACATCATTTAAATAAACTTGATTGGGAGCGCAGGAAAAATCAGCGACAGGAGCAGTATTGTCAATATAAAAATCAGCGCTTTCGCCAAGAGAGCACAAGCCGTTGGTATCGCATGCATTTATATGTATGTTATATGATCCGTCTGCAACCCCTCTGCTGTCAAATATGTAGCTTAGATTAGGAGAGTTGTTTGCCTGTATTTCTGAAACAAATGAATCGGTAAAATTTTCAAGCGTTATGTTATACGAGGAAATTGCATATGAATTTGGAGAAACAGCCGGGCTGTAATTAATCTGAATAGAACCTTTGTAGCTTTTGTTTGTCGGAGAAATAAATGTTACGGGATTTGGGCTTAATCCTCCTGTCTGAACTAAATCCTGCCTTATCACATTGGCACCCGAAGTACAATTTTGGCTTCCGGCAGTATCGCTTGCGCATGCATAATACCAGAAAGTTTCCATTCCGCTGAACTGATGAAGATGCACATCCTGAGTTCCTGCAAGATTAGTCCATGTTGTCCCGGAATTTGTCGTAGTCTGCAATGCTCCTGTTCTGGACTGATTTGTAATATAATAGGCATTCCATGCATTTCCTCCGGGACGCCCTTCCATCAGCAGGTAGGAAGTATTTGTTACAACAACGCTTCCAACCATCCCTGTTGTTATATTTATTGTCAAAGGAGCAATGTAATAATTCGAACTTCCGTCAGATGCATTAAATGCCACTGTTGAGAGCTGGTTATAAAAATTCGTGCAAAAACCAGATACAGACGGATCTCCTGTTGAATAGGACGAATTGCAGAAATACATTCTCAAAGTCGCTGCGCCCGCTGACTGATTTGCAGCATCAAAGAAGAAGTAGCTGAAATTCTTGGAGTTTGAAACATTCAGGAATTGCATTTTGATATAAGCGAAGTTAGATGCCAAAGAAAATGCCGATTTTGCAGTCATCTCCATTCCTGTCTGGTTGAAGTTGTAAGTTCCTGAGTAGACAAATTCATGATCTACGTTAAACTGCCATGTATCTGAAACATTTGAAACAGTTGCAGAAGTATTTTGAAACCCGCAATTCTGCGTTCCATTCACAAAATAACCGCAGTCATTTGTAGTAGTATTAAGTTTTGAAACTATCGTTACGGATGAAATATTCAGGGGAACTCCGCCGTTTATTCCAGTAATGTTATAAGAAATGTTCAACCCTGATGACAAAAGATTTGTCGAGCTTATATCACTTGGATTCTGGTAATTGAAAGTTACATTAGGCGCAGACGCTCTTATAAAACCGCATAAAAATATATTTGCAAATAAGAACAATAATGCCAATAATTTCTCTTTTTTCATGTTAATTTTAAATAATTTAATGATTGAAAGGACAATCTCCAGAATTAGTATAATGTTATTTATTATATTTAAATATATATGATGCAGAATATTCTTCTCTAGTTATTTTATCAGCATTATGATAAGTTGTGCCAGGCTGAATAAAGTGAAAAGAACAGTAAGAATCAGGAGAAGCTGATTAGTCTTTTTTTGCCTTGCCTGATTCAGAAATTGTATTCCAAGGGAAGTTATCCTGTATGAGACAGCGCTTGACAAGTTCGGCGTGGCTCTGGAAGTTCTTTCTACAAGCCCGTCTTTTTCAAGAGCATCTATGACGTCTGCATCATTTCCGAGTTCTGCCAAAGTTCTGCTGTCTGTAACAATATGCTTGGGAAATATTTTTTCAAGATAATCCAGCAGCCTCAATGCTGCCTTCGCCTCGTTTTGCATTATTAATAATGGATATATTATTATAAAAATCTTTTTAAATTCAGCAGGAATGGCTCTTTAATCCATGAGTCTCTTAAAAAGATTGGCAATTTTGGCGCTTCCTTCTTTAATTCTTGCGGGCTGTGCCTCTGGCCCAAACCCCCAATTCTCCGAAGAAAGCCTGGAAGATATGATTAGTTTTGCAAGTCAGGAAGTAAAAATGATAATCAATGGAAACGGGGCAAAAATTGACATGGAATTCGATTATTCTACTGATGGAAAGAGCGTAAATTTCGCTGCAAAATACGAAATGACAAGAGCTGTCTTTTATGGTGAAAAGAGAATGCAATATTGGGTGGACTTTTCCAGTACAGAATTCCCAAACAAAGATTCCATGCCGGGGAACCCCGATAGGTTAATGAAGTTTGCAGGCAAAGGCATTGGAGGAGAAGTAACTGACAAGAATATCTATACAATAATCTATTCCCAGGATGGAATAAATGCAGATTTTGTGGCAGTATATTCTGCAGATGTTTCTGGAAATCTTTTCGGAACAGACAAGGCGGAGTTACCTTCAAAATTCTTAGGTTATGCCATAAAGGATGAAAGTGGGAATTATCCCTTTATTCCTGTTCCGGGTTCTGAAAATAACAGCCCGTCTCCCGGCTATGATTTAGTCGCCTCCCGATAATAAGATTTTTAAACTATTTTTTGAACATATCATAATGGTAAAAGCAAGAATAAAGCTGAACAGCACAGACATAGAAATGCTTAATGAAATCTGCAATTCAATAAAGGATATCGCAGAAAAGTCAGGCATAGTTCTTTCAGGTCCTGTTCCTTTGCCCACAAAAAGGCTTAAAGTAACAACAAGAAAATCGCCATGTGGAAACGGGACAGCAACATTTGACCATTTTGAAATGAGAATACACAAAAGACTCATTGATTTGCCTGCAAATGAAAAAGTTCTCCATCACATAATGAGGATGCGTGTTCCGAAGAATGTCAACATCAAAATAGAGATGAAGGAATAGTTTTTACATTATCTAATTTCTTTATTACAGATTTCTTTAAAAATCATCATAATTTTTTATTGCAGATGGAAAGAGGACACGATTATCCAGGCTTGTGGATTAATTTTGAAGCAGGGGAGGGCGGAGGAAAAACAACCCAGTATAAAGTTCTCGCAGAATATCTGGCAAAAAAAGGCTTTGTTGTCGAAATAGGAAGAGAGCCTGGAACAACAAAAGCAGGAGAGGCAATAAGAAATATTCTCATGAATCCTGACATGCCTGAACTGAATCCGCGTACAGAAATGCTTCTTTATGTCGCAGCGGGAATAGAATTCTTTGAAGAGAAAGTAAAACCTGTTCTCCAGAAAGGCGGAATTTTCATAACAGACAGGTGGAGATACTCCACAAAAGCATATCAGGGATATGGATTGGGAATAAATCTTGGAGTTATAGATACTCTGATCAATTTTTCATGTTCAGGAGCCAAACCAGACATGAACTTTCTGCTGGATGTTGAAGCCCAATTAGGCTTGTCAAAAATATCAGGGCATGAATTCAGCCACAGGGAGGACAAAATAGAGGCAAGAAAGCTGGATTATCATCAAAAAGTAAATGCAGGTTATAGAGAAATAGCCAGGCAGAATCCTGGCAGTTTCAGAGTAATCCCTTATATAGACGGAGAACCAGAAAAAATGCAGATGCAAATTCAGGAATTAGTTGATAAGTTCATCAAGGATAATAATCTGGACAGGACATTGTTAAAAATCAGCGGATAAAATATTTTATAAACAACTTCTTTTTCTCAATTTAAAGACCATCACATGCCCGCGTCGCATAGTGGTATTGCACAAGATTGGAATCGTATGGAAACCAAGGTTTCCCTAACAAGTCACCTTTCCTTTAGGAAAGACAAAAATCTTGGCCCGAAAGGGCCCGCAGGTTCGATTCCTGCCGCGGGCGTTAAATTTAAAATATAGCCTGCCATTATATCAAAAAGAGATGAGATCAAAAATTATCCTCTTAATATTGGGAATTCTTCTTATAGGAGGCGGAATCTATCTTCTGGCAACATCTTATAATCTTTCAAATAACGGAGCACCAA
>DATJPO010000038.1:0-14055 GCA_035506395.1 Candidatus Omnitrophota bacterium | reverse complement strand
TCTGGATATTGGTCATTTTATTCAAAAGAGGGATTTTCTTCAGGCTCTGCTGAATTAGAAGTAGATTATACCTGGTGAAAAAACAAATTTGAAATATCCTTTATCATAACTAAATCCTTAAATATAACCTGGATTAAAGTTTTTCATGGACGATTTTGAATTAGAACTTTATAGATATGTGATACAAGTACAGGGCCCTCCTATTTTAAAACCTCAGGGAGAAGGAGACAGATTATTCAACACTAATGACTATGCCGGCGGCTGGGTGCATGTATATAGAACTGCTGAAGGAACAACTCCCTCAATATCTGCAGAAGTGAGGCATCTTCTTTATGTCGGAGCATTTCCCCTGCAGGAAAAGCCTAATAAAACTGCTGAGGAATTTATGAGAGAGGTTAAAGAAGGTTTAGTTAAATTAGTCAAAAAAGAATAATTTTATTCCAAAAACTCTATCCCTAATTCTTCCTCAATCTCGCGGTGCCTTGCCTTCTCGTCATGCCCTTCACGTCCTGTTATCTGGCTGCTTTTAACCCCTGTGACAATTAGAAGAACACGCACTGATTTGTCCATATCATCTGAAATCTGTGCACCCCAGATTAATTTTGCATCAGGGTCCAATTTTTCTCCGACAGCTGAGATAATGTTCTTGCATTCATCAAGAGTCATATTAGGACCGCCAATAATATTCACTAATGCTCCTGTTGCAGAAGAGATGTTCACATCAAGAAGAGGATTATTAATTGCTTTTTCAACAGCTTCAACAGAACGGTTTCCTGTCAAGTCAGATTCTCCCATGCCGATGAGAGAAACTCCGCCATCAACCATAACTGCTTTTATGTCTGCAAAATCCAGATTAACCAATCCGGTTGTTGTAACCAGTTCTGTAACTCCTTTTACTGCATTTGTCAGAATTTCATCAGCAATCTTGAAAGCTGTATGAAGAGGCAAGTCAGGAGCAAGCTCCAAGAGTTTGTCATTTGGAATAATAATCAGTGTATCAACAACTCCCTGCATCCTTTCAAGTCCGTTCATTGCATTCTCAATTCTCTTCTTCCCTTCTATTGTGAAAGGAAGCGTAACAACGCCAATTGTCAGTGCTCCCTGCTTTTTTGCCATTTCTGCAATTACGGGAGCAGCGCCTGTGCCCGTCCCTCCGCCCAAACCGCATGTTATGAATACCATATCACTGCTTGCAATTCTCTTTTTTATTTCTGATTCTGATTCCTTTGCAGCCTCTTCGCCAACGCGTGGATTGCTTCCCGCTCCCAAACCTTTTGTCAATTCTTTTCCTATGAGAATTTTTTGATCTGCATTAGTATATAATAAATCCTGCGCATCTGTATTGACTGCGATTAATTCACCGCCTCTTATCCCTATTTCTTTCATCCTATTAAGAGAATTATTTCCGCCACCGCCTACGCCGATTACTTTAATCTTGGCTGTCTGCGTCTTAATGAGTTCCTCTAATTCCTTGTCAATCTCTTTTACATTAGAAGAATTTGCATATACTTCTTCCATGCCTTGGAAAATCATCAGGCATTTATAAGAATTATTGTTATTTTTCATTCATAAGGCTTAAATATAATGGGTTTAAGATAAGTTCATGAAAGATAATCTTGAAGTAATAGTTGTTCCGTCTGGAAGCGTGGAAGAAGATTCTAATAGAATGAAGACAGCTATAGCTTTCGGCTTAAAAAGAGAAAATGAAAGCCAAGAAGTCAGATACATTTTATCTGGAGTCGGCCCTGATTTGAATAAAAGATTAATGCAAGAAGGGAAATCTCTACCTTATAGCGGGCCATTTCAGAATACTAATGGCTTGAATGTACACCCCGAATTATACAGCAGCGGAGTAGAAACTGCCCGTCTCAGATTTATATTTGGAGAGGGACTTAAACCGATTGGCATTGATACTCTCTCTGTAAACAGTGTTGAAAATATGGTAAATACTTTTACCCCTGGAACAGAAGGCAATTATACGATTGTTTCAAGAGCATTGCATAATGCAAGATTCAAAATGATTGAAAAAGAATTAAGAAAAATCGGCTATTTATCGTCAAACCTGAGAATAAGCTATGTCAATACGCCAAATAGTTTTTCTATAAAAAATATTGCTTATGATTTGCTGGCATTGGCAAAATTTTTTGCAAACAAAGGCAAAATTAAGAGTTCTATTCATGCTTAAGCCAATATTTTTATAACATCTTTAACTCATTCTCCCATGAATGATAAACTGGATTATATCGCTATCCCCAAGTCTATAGGAAGATTAAGAAGAGACAGATACAGGCGGGCTATTGCAGAGCTCCAGAAAAGAGAAGTTGATGAAATTGTGATAATGCGGGGAAAAAACAGCGAAGAGGACATACTTTATCTCGGAAAGATTGTCCATGAAGGAGACAGAATTGGCATTGTTACTTTCCCTCTTCATTATAAAGAATATCTTAATATCATAAAGAAAGCCCAAAAAGAAAGAAAATTCCCAAAAGGAATAAAAACAGAAAACCTCGCTGTAAAACAAACTCCGCGAAGATTTATCTACGGGATTTTAGGGCTTGCAGAAGAAAAACTCAATAAAAAAGTCAAATTTCTGGAAAAAAAGAATACTCTTGGAGAGAAAATAAAATATTTCATTCAGGGAGTTTTAGCAGGATAATCACTCTTTATTTTCTTTTCCCGCTTTTTCTGATTCTTTTTCCTTGACTTCCAATTCCAAATCAAGCATTTCCTTAAACTTGTCCTTGAATAATTTCACAAAATCAACAAGAGGTTTTTCAACTTCAACAATTATTTTTTTCTCTTTTATTTCAAATTTCAAATCTTCCCTGAAAAGAAATTTTATCAATGCCTTTGCTTTTTCATGCAAATCATTGATTTTTTTCAGAACACGAATATGATATATCACATCTTTTCCTGCTATTGGATTATTGAAATCAACAATGATTCTCCCACCTGAATTTGCCAGAACCCTTCCTATTCTTCCATCAAAATTAAATGCAAATCCGGGAACAGGATTAAGATTCTGCTGCCTGAATATTTCAGAGGGGATTCTCTGAATCATCTGAGGATTTCTTTTTCCGAATGCATTTTCGGGGGAAAGAGAAATTTCATAATTTGCCTCTGTTTCAGGCTTTCCAATCAAAAAATCCTCAATACCCTTGAGAAACATGCCCTGCCCGAGGCATAATACAAAAGGTTCTGTTTTTATTTCATGATTGTGCCCATGATGAAGCTTTTCCAAATCTTCCTTTATGTTTGAATCAAAAACTTCCCCGTTTTTCACCCTGCCTGTGAATTCTATTTCAATAAAATCATTTTTTTGCATTGCCATTTTATTCATTTTATCAAAAACGTTTATAAATGTATTTTTTCTGACTAATTGAGATGGTATTAAAAATAATCAGCGCAACAGAGGCGAAACCAGGAACAAACATAATTCTTGAGGGCGAGCCATATACTGTAAGAAGCGTGGATGTCAGCAAGACAGGAAAGCACGGGGCGCACAAATGCAGGTTTGAAGCAGTAGGCATGCTTGCAGACAAGAAAAAAGTTTTCGTCATGCCCGGAACAGACAGGCTTGAAGTTCCTCTTGTTGAAAAAAGAAAGGGGCAGGTTTTGTCAATCAGCGGAGATACTGTAAGCATAATGGACTTGGAGAATTTTGAAACAATTGAACTGCCGTTGCCTGAAGAGTTAAAGCCCGAATTGGAGATAAATTCAAATGTAGAATATTGGGATATTGAGGGCGTAAAGGTTCTCAAGAGGAAAGTATAATTTATCACATCTTTTCAGTTAGACTATATCATACGCGATTATCAAGACGCGTAAATTTATTCAGCTCTTTTCATTATCATTTCTATCTTTGAAATTTTTAGCATTAATAACCTTTAAAAACGATTTCTGTTTAACTAATTAAATAACATGGCAAAGATAGCAGAAGCGATGAACAGGGAATTCAAGAATGTTTTTGTATGCAAAAACTGCAAGACAAAGATGAGGGCAGAGCCCCAGAAGATTTTGAAGGGCGAAGTCAAATGCAGGAAATGCAAGAAGAGAGCATTCAGGCCTTTGAAAAGAAAATAAGGAAATAAGAGGAAAAAATAAATGAGCTTTTTGGCATATGATTTAGTTTTGCTGGGCATATTCGTTATTCTGCTCGGGATTTTTTTATTCAGGAAGAGGAAAGATGTGAAAAGAGAGGGATTATTGCTTCTCTATAAAACAAAATGGGGCGTAAAGTTAATTCATAAAATTGGAGACAGGCATGAAAATGGGCTGAAAATTCTTGGATGGGTTTCAATAACCCTGGGATATTTGCTCATGGCTGGAGTAATTTATCTTGTTGGAAAAGTGGTATGGATTTATGTTTTAAATCCGCAGATAGTTCGTGCGATAAAAATTCCGCCCATTACTCCCCTGCTCCCCTACATAGACAAGATTGCGCCGAATCTTAATCTGCCTCCATTTTATTTCACATACTGGATAATAATAATTGCAGTAGTTGCAATCGCCCATGAATTTGCCCATGGAATTTTTGCAGCAAGGAGCAAAGTCCCGATAAAAAGCACCGGCTTCGGATTTTTCCCATTCTTCCTTCCGATATTTTTGGCTGCATTTGTTGAGCTTGACGAGAAAAAAATGGCTAAAAAGAAGATATCGCATCAGCTCGCAATTCTCTCTGCCGGAACTTTTGCAAACATTCTCACAGCAGTTTTATTTTCCCTGATAATGATTGGATTTTTTGCAGTCGCTTTTGCTCCTTCAGGAATTGTGTTTGATACTTATCCTTACACGCAGGTAAATACTTCATCCATTATCTCTATAAATAATATTTCTGTTGCAAATATTTCTTATAACATCTTATTGAATGATCTAAATTCAACAGGATTGAACAGAATAAAAACTCTCAATGGGGATTATGCCGCCACAAAAGATTTCATATCCCAGCAGAATTCATCTCCTGATGAACTTCTTCTTTATTATAACAGCCCTGCCATAAATGCAAATCTGGAAAACACCATAATGCAGATTAACGGGAAAACGATAACAAATGTAAATGAACTGGCAAATGAAATTCATTCATATTCCCCCGGAACAAAAATAACTCTTACTGTTTTGGGTTCGGACAATGCGCCATACAACAAAGATGTTGTTCTTGGAGCAGACCCTTCAAACAAAAATTTGTCATGGCTGGGTGTTGGATTTTATAATCAAAATGGAAATACACTTGTTCAGGCATATAATCAGCTGTTTTCATTAACAAAAGGACATGTTTACTATGCCTCTCAAATCGGAGATGCAGGAATATTCATTTATCATCTGCTTTGGTGGCTTATCATAATCTGCATAAGCGTTGCACTGATAAACATGCTTCCAATGGGCATATTTGACGGCGGAAAATTCTTTTATCTTACAATCCTTGCAATAACGAAAAAAGAAAAGACTGCAAAAATAGCATATAAAATAGCGACGTATTTCTTCCTGTTCCTTCTTCTTGTTGTAATGTTTTTCTGGATTTTTTATATGAAATTTTAATTACAAATCCACGACACCATCTCTTGTAAGAGCAGCAAATCTTATTCCGACAGGCAGGTTGATTAAAGCAGAAATCAAAGCCATGTGCTCTTTGCCGTCGCCGCTTGCAATTGAAAGGGCAACTTCTGTGCCATCTATTTTTCCCTTGAGTTTTTTCTGGAATTCGTCTTTCAAATCATTTATTCTTTTTTTCAAATCGACTTTTATGAACTCTGTCCTATCCAGCTTATCTTCTGCCTTGAATTGAGCGGAAAAATCATCGCCAAGAAGAATTATTTTGTCCCATTCGCCGAATTTAATCAGGCCGGAAACTTGCCCCCATGTTCCCTGTCCTGAAGATAATAAAGCGATTAGTTCCATGAAAAAATAGAATAAAAGCGATTTATAAGAATTATTGTGATAGGTTAAATTAAGGAAATTAATTTTGTTATTTGAAAGATTTTATAAGTTGCAGAGATGAATCAATATTATGAATCTAAATTTTCTCTTAGCAATAATAGGAACGATTTCCTGTTTGATTTATCTTGGAATTTATGTCTTATTACATCTATTGCCTAACAAATATAATCCAGTTAACAATGCCGTTAGTGATTATGGTATAGGCAAGACAAAAAGAATTTTTGATTTTTATTTAATATTTTCATTTATTGCTATTGCAATTGTATGGATAGAGATAAGGAATAATAATCTTCCCTTATGGGTATCTGCAGCATTTATTCTCATGCTATCAGGCAGAACTCTGGTCTTTATATTCCCCACCAATTTAAAAGGACAAAAAATTAATGCAATTACCGCTTTGCATTATGTTGGAGCGACATTTTCTTTTGCCGGTGCTTATATATGCATGACAAATTTATTCTTTGTGGGCTTAACAAATTTTAAGTTTGTTCAAGAAATACTGAATATAATCAATTTTGCTGCAAAACCCGCCTTAGTATTACTCGGTGCATCATTGTTAATCAAACCATTCAGAAAAATATTCGGATTAAGCGAGAGAATCTACCTGACTCTTTTTGGAATTTGGCTTTTGATTATTAACATTCTTCTTGCATATTCATTCTTGCATTAATGATAACCAGGAGAATTTATATAAAATAGATATAGAATAATTTATAAACATTCATTTTATCTGAAAATTACGCATTAAACTACTTCGGTGCGGGATAGGTTCTATGCCTGCAACGTATAAAGTAGAAGCGTGGGAATAATAAAATGGCAGAAATTGAAAAGGAATTTCATAAAGCATTAGCTGAACTGAGAAAGGAAGAAGAAAGAAAATTCAACCAGACGCTTGACTTAATCATAAATCTGCAAAAATTTGACGCCAAAAAAGAATCCGTAAATTTATTCGTTCAGGTTCCTCATAAGATAAAAGAGAAAAAAGTCTGCGCAATTCTTACTACAAAACATCCTCATCTGGACACGATAACAGAGGCGGATTTCAAAAGATATTCTGACAAGAAAGAGCTGAAAAAGCTTGACAAAAGCTATGATTTCTTCATTGCACAGGCTGTTCTCATGCCAAAAGTCGCAACTGTTTTTGGAAGAGTTTTAGGGCCAAGCGGAAAAATGCCCTCACCTCAAATGGGAATTGTCGCCAGCGCTGATGACAAATCAATTGATGAGCTTTTGAAAAAAATAAGCCACAGCATAAAAATAAAATCAAAAGAGCCGAGCCTGAAACTTGGAATAGGAAAGCAAAGCATGAAAGACGAGGAACTCATTGAAAATGCAGTTACCGTATATAATTCAATTGTAAAGGTTCTTCCAAAGGGGCTTGACAATGTAAAAAGCGTTGAGATAAAATTCACAATGACTAAACCGCAGAAGATATCAATAAAGTAAAATGAAAACTCAAACAGGACATAAAGCTCATGTATCAAAGAAAAAAATCCAGTCTGTCAAAGAACTGACAAAATTAATCGGGGAAAACAGGACTGTGCTGATTGCTTCAATAAAGAACATTCCTGCATCGCAATTCCAGGAAATTTCAAAAAAATTAAGAGGCAAGGCGGTTATAAAAGTCCCAAAAAGAAATCTCATAGGCAGAGTTCTTGATACGGGCGATGAGCATCTTAAGAAACTGAACGGAAAAGTTGACGACAGCACTGCAATCATATTCTCTGACTTGGATCCTTTTGAACTTGCAATGGAACTTATGCAGAGCAAAAGCCCTGTGAGGGCAAAGGCGGGGCAGATTGCGCCTATGGACATTGAAATTCCTGCAGGACCTACTGAATTAATGCCCGGACCTGCAATAACAGAACTTGGCGCTTTGGGAATTCAAATAATGATTGACAAAGGAAAAATCAGCATTAAAGAAGCAAAGATTATCGCAAAAAAAGATGAAGGTATCTCAAAAAATGCTGTTGAAGTTCTTAACAAACTTGACATAAAGCCATTTAAGGTGGGATTCATTCCTATCGCTGCTTTTGACATTCACGCAAAGAAATTATATCTTGAAATAAAGATAGACAAAGAAGAGACTCTTGCAAATCTGAAGAATCAATTCGGGAAAGCCCTTGCATTCGCTGTTTCAATAAATTACACTTCAAAAGACACCATCAAATTCCTTTTAGGAAAAGCATTGAGCCATGAAAAAGCAATTGAAAATTTAATGGCAAATGCTGAAGAAACTAAATCCGGAGAAACAGAATAATGGAGTATGTGTATGCAGCTCTTTTACTGCACAAGCTTGGAAAGCAGGTTGATGAAGAGCACGTCAAGAAAGTTGTCTCTGCAGCAGGAGCAGACATTGATGAATCCAAAATCAAGTCTCTTGTTGTAAGCCTGAAGGGCGTAGACATTGACAAAGAACTTGAAAGTGCCAGCTTAGTTGCAAGTGCGCCTGCAGCTTCGTCCTCGGGACATGCAGAAGCAAAGAAAGAAGAGCCTAAGGAAGAGAAGAAGGAAAGCGCGGCAGAGGGTCTGTCTGCTTTGTTCGGTTAAATTTATTTTTTATTTAAGGCAGGCCTATGACTAGTCTGGACTAAATATATTCTTATATAGAGAAACAGATTATTTTCAGCATGGGAAAATCGCATATTCTCGGCATGCTTTCTATTGCATGTTTTACAGCGATTTTATTCAATCCAAAAGGAACAAATTACTGGATTTGGCTTCTTGTTCTAGGTATTCTTTTTGGATTTTTGTGGTTTATCATGAAAGAATAAAACAGGAAAGTTTATAGGTTAAAAATTCTTTTGAATTTAATGAATAATTACCTCATGCTTCTGGGGGGAATATTTTTTGCAATTGCTGTTTTCATCTGGTTTTATAACAAAACTTTTTCAGCTCTTTTTGGAATTGCTGGCATAATTCTTCTGGCTGCAGGTTTTGCCTGCAAGAAAAGAGAAGATATGAACCTTGAAGATATAGAAGCTTCAATTTTGCCGTGAAGAAGCCACGATTCGGCTCCTTCTCTCAATGATAATATCAAACTAGTTCGTGAAGAAGCCTCAGGAGAGGATTGAACTCCCGACCCTTTGCTTACGAAGCAAATGCTCTACCGACTGAGCTACTGAGGCATTGCATCAAAAAGATTATAATCCTTAATAAATTTTCAGTAATCCATGCCATGGAGTTTATACGAAAATTCAAAATTTCTTGAACCTTTAAAGTTTTCAAATGGAAAAACCCAGGAAGATGTCATGAATGAGGTTTTAGGGCTCATCAAAGAAGGAAAGAAGGTGATTTTCATAAAAGGAATGTGCGGGACGGGGAAAAGCGCTATTGCATTAAATCTTGCTAAAAATCTGGGGCAGACTTCTGTTATTGTTCCGGGAAAGAATCTCCAGAATCAATACAAAAAAGATTATGAGAATGACAAATATATCCTCAAGAATAACGGTGAGCGGCTCAGGATAAGCGTGATGACTGGAAGAAACAATCATGAATGCCTTTTTATTAGAGATAACAAGGATACTGTCCCTGAAATAAGAAAAGAAATAAATCTGAGGCTTGATGAGATTTTTGAAAACAAGATAAAAGATGCCGAAGAACTGAAAAAGAAAGATAATTCTGCCGGCAATCCAGATATCCCGTGCCGAATAGACATAAAAGAGAAAAACTGGAGGAAAATAAGGGATTATCTGAAGCAGAATAAGAGCGTGAACCTCAATATAATATCGGAAATTAAAGATGTAAAAAGGCTGCCTCTTGCAAGCGTCTGCCCTTATTGGTCGCCTGTCCTGCCTGAAGTTTACGAGCCGCGAAATCTGAATTACAGAAGCAAAAGAGAATACATGGGACTGAACAATACAAAATTCATAATTTACCAGAGGAAACCAGGATGCGGTTTTTATGAACAGTTCAATTCCTATATTGATTCTGATGTAATTGTTTTCAACTCTGCAAAATACAAGCTGGAATCTGCAATCAACAGAAAACCCATGACAGAGGCAGAAGTGATAGACGAGTGCGATGAATTTCTTGACAGCTTCACCAATGAAAAAGAAATAAATTTTGACATACTTCAAAGCGCGCTTATCAGGTTTTTGAGCGAAAATGAAGAAGCGATGCGCATTTCAGATGAGTTAAGCAAATTAACGAGTTACATAAAAAAAAGCGAGGAGGCAAACAAAGCCGCTCTCTCAGGAGAGATAATTCCCCTGAAAAATACGCCTGTTGCAGAGCTTTTCAGGCTTATTCTCGATTCAAATGAATTCTCTTCGGAAATTGATGAGGAAAGCTATCTTTTCGAAGTTGAAGAAACTGCCGGAATGTTCCGGGATTTTCTTGATGAATCTTATATGACATTTTCAAAAATAGAGGGAAATCTTATTGCGAATATTGTAACTGCAAATCTTTCAAAAAAATTCCAGAAAATGAAAAATGAAAATAAGCTGCTTATCCTGATGTCGGGAACTCTTCATTCTGAAAAAGTCCTTGGGGAAGTTTTCGGGATTGAAGATTTTGAGACAGTAGATGCAGAGACAGAGCAGCCAGGAGAAATAAGCATTGTAAGAACCGGTCTTGAATTTGAATGCAGCCATAAGAATTTTTCTTCAGGAAGATTCTCCAGGGCAGATTACTTTAAAGCCCTTGACAAATGCGTCGCGATTGCAAAGAAGCCTGCTCTTGTCCATGTCAGCGCTTTCCATGATTTGCCGTCTGAAAGTGAAATTTCCGAATTAGGAATCCGGAATCTTATCAGCAGAGAAGAATTAAGGAATATGCAGAACTCGGATAAGGATGGGATGTTAATAGAGAGATTCAAGAAAAAAGAGACTGATATTTTATTCACAACACGATGCGCCCGCGGCGTTGATTTTCCGGGAGAGCAGTGCAACAGCATTGTCTTCACAAAATACCCTTACCCTCATCCTGATGAGCCTTTCTGGAAAATATTGAAGAAAACAAGCCCCAATCAATATTGGGACTTCTATAATGACAAGGCAAAGAGAGAACTTCTTCAAAAGATTTACAGAGGACTAAGATTCAAAGGGGATCATGTTTTCCTGTTAAGCCCGGACGAGAGAGTGCTTAGGGGAATTGAAAAAGGAAATTGCTTAAAAGAATTATGAAATACGATGAATAGAGACGCCCCCGCCAGGAATCGAACCTGGAGGCCCATAGGGCCCGGTTCTCAAGACCGGTGCAATACCATTATGCGACGGAGGCATTCTGTCCGATGAAGTATTTGCCATGATGTTTCCATCAGAGCTTAGCAACATAGGCATTTTTGTAATTTAAATAACAGAAAGCAGTTAAAAAGGTTTTCTTAATTATTTCCCGAACAATCTCTTCCAGAATGACTTTTTTAAAGGATTCACAAGCCTGTTTTTTTCATCAAAAATCTCGACTTTTATCTCGGGCTTTTCCTTAACATCTCTCGCTGATTCTTCGTCGGCAAGCTCTTTCTTTGCCTGCTCCATAGCCCTGTCTATAATAACATCCGCATAACCCTGATTTATTAAAGCGATTCTAAGAATGTCCTCCTTATAACCTTTAGAAAGAGTTCTCTTAAGATGATCCACAAAATCCCGTCTATATCCTTCCGGCATAAAAGAATAATAAATTAAGGGTTTAAAAATTTATAATTAAATGGACTATTAGGATTTGACAAGCAATCCTGTGAATTTCTTGTTTCTGTAAACTTCCAGGAATATCAAAAGATAGGCTATTATGAGAGGGCCCAAAATAATACCAAGAGCGCCGAATAATAAAATTCCGCCGATGGTTCCAAGCAGAGCAAGAAGAGAATTCATGCTTAGCCGCTTTGCAATTATAACAGGCCTGAGGAAATTATCAACAGTGCTTGCAGCGACTCCGAAGATAGTCACTCCGATTACTGCAACAGTATTTCCTGTAATAAGAAGGTAGACTGCCATAGGAACCCATACAATGAATACTCCCAGAATAGGCAAAATCCCTGCAACTATTGCAAGAATGGTAAACAGCAAAGGATTTGAAACCCCGAATAAGAAAAACCCTATTCCGACGACTATGCCCTGAAGAATTCCAATTATGGTATGCCCGTAGATAACAGAAGCGGTAACATCACCTGTTGCTTTTAACAGCCTTTCCTGCACCTCCTTCGAAAAAGGAAGAATTGATTTAATATATTCTATAAAATCCTCCTTGTCCCTTATTACAAAAAAGAATGTAAAGAATACAACTGTCAGCTGAAGCAGGAAAATCGGGAAATCTTTTAGAAAACCGGTAACAGAATTAAGAAGACTCGTGCTTGTTTCTGTAACGAAGGAATGCAAAACAGAATCAACCTGTATTGCAATAGCCTGCGCATTGCTGAATGACTTAAGAAGATTCTCAATTCCGGGAACAAAATCAATGTTCTGCGCATTTGTGAATATGCTGATTGATTCCTGCAGAACAATAGGAACCAAAAGAATAAGGAGAACAACAATAACAAGAATCAGGATTATCGTAACAATTGCTGCGCATAGATTCTTTGATTTTATTTTTTTATGAATGAGATTATATATGGGAGCGAAGATAAATACGAGGACAAATCCGAAGATTATGGACATAAGTATAGGCTTCAGGAGAAGAAAACACAGAACAACGAATGCTATAGAAACAGCAACAATAATCAGATTTCCAACATCTTTTTCCATATTATTCCTCTTAAGTTTATATATTGCAGTAAATTTATAAAAGTTCCTAAAGGTTTAATGAAGATTGAAGTTATGATATCATCTCTTTTTTAATATCATTAAATGATTTTAAGCAAGATTTAAAAGACAAATTTAACAATAAAGAATATGAATTTCATCCAAAAAATATTCTCAAAAAAGACTGATAATCTTGTTCACCTCCAGTTCCAGAAATTTTCAAGGGGCGTATTTGCAGACAGGGCATTAGTAAGCGCCAAAAAGGCAGGAAATAAATACACCATTTTCACAGGTGCTGAATTTGCGAATGAACTTGTAAGAATGGCTGCTGAAAAACTTGGAAGCGGAAAAACAATTGTAAGGGGGGCGATAATCACTACAAGCGATTTAACAGGAAAACTGGATTTTTATGATAAAAAACAGTTCCAGGGAGTCAAGAGCTATCTAATTGAAAAAGAAATGAGCGGAAATGATATCCTAAAACTCCTGAATGAGTTTCCAAAAGCATTTTTCGGGCTTAGTTTCAGTGCAGGGGATACTGAATTGAAAATAAAAGCCAAGGCTCCCAAATCAGGCAAGCCCAAAAGCAGTTCAGATGAAAAGCCCAAAGTGGATTTTTGCAAGATCATAACAACTGATGAAAAAACAGGCAAAGGATTTGTCTGGGAAAAGGAGAATTTCAAGAGAGCTGATTTCAAACATACATTCATAATAGAATCCATTGAAGTTCCGGAGCATCTCAAAAAATCCGAGGATTTCCTTCTGATAAGGGAAGAGTCCAGAAGAAAGGGCAAAATCCTTAGAGAAGGCGAAATTGACGGGGAAAAAGTCAGGGAAGAAGCAAGTTTTGAAGCTTAATATTAAATTTATTTGAAAAGGTCTGAATGTTGGGAAATTATTCCATTTGCTATTGTGTCTGCATATGCTCCCATTTGGTTATATGCTGTTTCTAAATCTGTGAAATAAAGGGCATAATTCTTTGTATTCCAGGCATCTACAGCTGATTTAACATCATTCATATGATCCGTTGCCATTCCTAACATTGTTGAATAATCCAAAATAGGATAAGCATTCTGGTTTGAGGACCAGAAGCTTGCAACATTGTTCTCATATGCTGATGCTGCTGCATTAAATGTTGAATTTGCTCTGTAATCATTGATTTTGACTGCATTGCTGTAATTAATGAAAATAGCTGTTTTAGTATTCCATAAATTTACTAATTGACTCGAATCTTTCCCGTAAATTGTGAACAATAATGCTCCAACTTCATTTATATTATTCTTTAATGCAACTAATGAGGCATTGTATGATGCAGAAGAATCCAAGGAACGTCTGATAGTGTTAATCAAAAGAAAAGTGTGTTCCTGCAATAAATCATGTAATTTAGTATCAAAAACACTTGCTTTACTGTTTATGTTAAGATTCTCATTTTGAAGTTGTATTA
>DATJPO010000037.1:0-4832 GCA_035506395.1 Candidatus Omnitrophota bacterium | reverse complement strand
AATATATTCTCTTTCAAGCCTGTCATTTGTTTTTACTTCTGCCATATTATCTCGTTGTTATATACTCCGTACCTCTACCTTCAAATAATATTCCTTCAGCTCTCTGACTTCCAGATTTAATATAGAATTGTATCCAAGATCTCAATCTTTGGGCCTCTAAACTATCTCTATCTCCTGTTTCTCTAATCTGCACTCTTCCATTCAATTTTCTTTCAGCTGTTACTCTATATTCTATTGCCATTTTTATCCTAAATGCCACTTCCTTTGTTTTCTTGGTTTAATATGCAGTTTTGTTCTTCTCCATGAACGCCTGTATCTTGTCATAGCAGATGGATGAACTCTCTTTCCCATTCCGTATTTTTTAAGAACAGCCCATACAGGGGCCCACTTTGTCTGCCTTCCGGCTTTCACTAATTTTATTTTTTTAGCCTGATTATTCTTGTTTGTCATTTTATTTTACATTCTCCATGAATTTCTTTCCTTCATTTGGCAACGCTTGGGCGAATGAGCGGGAAATCATTTTGTTCCTCCAATATTCTCTAAAAATGATTTGCCCTTTTCAGTCATCTGCCTTCCGGGTTTCCTGCTTTTCACGCCTTTCATTGTCTTTGCAATTTCTGTGAATCCTGCCTTGTCTGCCTGCTGAAGTATTGTTCTTATTATTTTTCCGCCTGATTTTCTGAATTCTTCAGGTTTCATGCCTCTTGATTTTCTGCTTCCGTATCTTGTCCTTAACCTGCTTACACCGACGATTTTTTTCTTGTAAACTTGCTTTAATATGCTTGCAGCTCTTTTGTGCCAGAAATCTTTGTCTTCAATAGGCCTTTGCCTTGATGTTCCGGATTTCACGAATTTAACCCATTCAGGCTCTTTAAATTCAGAGATTTTTTTCAGCGCTTCTGCTAACTTAAGATTATATTCTTGCGCATCCAAATCATATACTGGATTTTCCATGTTATTGCTTAGCCATTCCTTACGGAATTAGATTGAAACTAATGTTTCATTTAGCTGAAATTCATTAAGAAATTTGATTTATAAATCATTCGGTTGATTTATATCTTACATTATAAAGAATCTTGTCAATTTGAATGAAAGAGTATTCAGGCGACGAACTTCGTAAAAGTCCGGCTGGATCTGTTGTTGCAGCTATACTTTCTATTCTGCCTTTTTTTGGCGATATTAAAACAGAATCCTCTCCATTACCCTCAACAATAATTTCAATTGCATCAAAAGTTATTTTATACTTTTCTAAAAATAAAGTCATAGCTTTTTCAAGTCCTTCACACTCTTTCTTATTCTTAGAAACATAACGAATTCTATCTTCACTCATCTCTCTATTTAACCTGGTTCTTTTTTAAGCATTTATTTATAGAAATATATACTCTTATCTCACAGGTTTTCTCCATTTCCTTACGATAATAGTGAAGCCGATGATCCGCGCATTGTAATTGTTTCCGAGTTCACTGAGTATCTCTTCAGCCATATTTCTCACTTTGTCTTTTTCATGCCCGGCGCTTTTCAGCACAGAAATTCTTATGACCGTGTGGTTTTTGAAACTGCTTTTCAGGCTTTCAATAAAGTTTTTTGTAAGCCCATTTTTCCCTATTTGCGCCTGTGATTGTCTTATCATTATGAATAGAAATATAAAGCGGATTTTATAAAACTAATTAACGGAAAGTTAAGCAGAAAATAATCAGCCTTTAGCCTAATTTAAGGGAAGGGTTGATAAGGGTGAACCGCAGGTTCCCTTTTATGCGTCGTTAGTTTATCGGTAGAATATAAGCTTCCCAACCGTATGAAACGCAGAATCGTATTCTGCACTCCCATAAATTGCTGGAAAAAGCTTGTGAGCCGGGTTCAATTCCCGGACGGCGCATGGGATTAATATACTCCCGGAATTAATCTCCTGGTTTTTTTCATATATTTTTTATAATCTTCGCCGTAAGCTTCCAAAAGGGCTTTTTCTTCGACATTTATTCTGTATGAAAGGACAATAATCATTATTGTGAAGAGAATAATTGCTCCCAGCCAGGTTCCCAGGGCTAATGGAAGCCCTATCAAAGCTAAAAGCGAACCTGTATAAGAAGGATGCCGGACAATTTTATAGGGGCCATTCATTATCAATTTCCCTTTTTCCTGAACATGCACTTTTACAGTAAAACCTTTCCCCAGAGTAAAGATTGCCCATTCTCTTATTAAAATCCCAAGAACAATCAGGCAAATCCCAACTATCTGAAGATTATTGATTGATGATCCTAAATTCTCTTCGCGGAATATAAATGAGATTATAATAGAAAGAAAAATCCCGCTTATGACTACCCAATAAGAACCTTTATCTTTTCTTTTCCCTCCTGAATTTTTTGCGCTGATAATATTGTTTATTATTTCTGAAAAAATCCAGATGCTGTATACAATTTCAAATATTAGGAATAATGTGTAAGAACTAAACCAGTTTGAAGAGCCGAAAAAAGAAGTCATTTTTCAAATCTCTCAATCTCTTCTTTTTTTACTTTTATTGTCTCATATTTCTTAACTCCGAATGTTCCTGCCTTCATTCCTTTTGATTTGTAAATATCCTTCCCCAAAAATTTATGCACTTCAACATCGTGATGATTTTTTTTCCAATCCCTGCTGAATTTTGCGCAGAATATTGCCGCCTCTCTTATATCATTATTATTAGCCCTGCCTTTAACATTGGCGAAAGGGCTTCCTGCTGCAGCTGTATGAAAAACCCATTCATCAGGTGAAACCTGCTTTATCAGCTCTTCATTTGAATTCTCGTCTTTTCCCGCAAGAATTAATGCCCCGCTTTTTGTTATAATTCTTCTCAACTCTTTATTTTGAATAGAAGAATTGACTATATTTAGCGATTCTTTCTGGTTTTTCCATGTAAGCCTTTTCATTGCATTTTCAAAATCAAGCCATTCATAATTTGAATGCTCGTGCTCGTCCATTATTACTTTTCCGAAATCTACTTCGGCTGAATACAGGCAGTATTCCTGCCCTGTATATTTCCCTCTGTCCGGATATTTTTTTTTGTATTGATATTCACCGCAAAAATCAAATTTCTTTATTGATTTTATATTCAGTCCCGTTTCTTCTTTTATCTCCCTTCTGACTGCCTGCTCATCGCTTTCATTTTCTTCAACGCCGCCTTTCGGAAATTCCCATCCTCTCCAGTGCAGTTTCCTTTTCAAAACAAGATATTTTATCTTTTCTTTTTCCCTGGCATATACGACGATAAAAACAGATTTTCTGTAGCTGTCCATTTTATATTTTTTTTATTCTTGCCCCGCTTTCAGTATCTTCAATAATATATCCCTGTTTCTTTATTTTATTTCTTATTTCATCAGCTTTTTTCCAGTTTTTTTCTGCCCTTGCTTTTTCCCTTTCTTCCATAAGTTTTTTCACTGCATTTGGAATTTCAATCTTCTCATCTTTTCCCAGCTCCAGCCCAAAAACCCTGTCAAAATCAATTGCAATCTCATATTTTTCAGAATCATTCAGTCGGTCATCTCTCAGAATATCCCATAAAAATGAAAGAGCGCGAGGCATATTGAAATCATCATTGATAATCTCAAGGAATTGTTCTTTTGCCGCTTCAATTTTTTTCGCATTCTTTTTTTCATGTGATTTCTTCAGCTCCAAAATCCTGTCCTTCAGTCTTCTGTATGCACTTTCAGATGCAGATAAAATATCCAGTGAAAAATTCAATGGTTTCTTGTAATGAATTGACAGGCATAAATATCTGAATGCAAGAGGGGGAAATCCCTTTTCTTCAAGTTCTGATAACGTATACAATCCTCCCGAGCTTTTGCTTACTTTTTTTCCGCCGAATAAAAGCCATGCAAAATGAATCCAGTATTTTACCCAGGGTTTCACTCCGAATGCAGCTTCGCTTTGAGCAATTTCATTTGTGTGATGAACAGGAATGTGATCCTGTCCGCCTGTATGAATATCGAATTGTTTTCCCAAATATCGCGATGACATGACAGAGCATTCAATATGCCATCCGGGAAATCCGAGTCCCCATGGAGAATCCCATTCCTGCTGCCTTTTTCCAGGCTCTTCAGAAAATTTCCATAATGCAAAATCTGTTTTATGTTTTTTTTCTCCGATGTCAATTCTTTTTCCTGCTTTAAGCTCTTTAATGTTCAATCTTGCCAGTTCCCCGTAATCTTTCATTTTGGAAGTGTCAAAATAAATCCCGTCGCTTGTCCTGTAAGTGTATCCTTTTTTCTCAAGGGTTTTTATCATGTCAATCATTCCCTGTATGTTTTCAGTTGCTTTTGGCCAGGCAGTAGGCTCTATAATGTTCAGCCTGTGAAAATCCTCCCTGAAAATCCTGAAATAATATTCTGAAATCTCCTTTGCGGTTTTTCCTTCTTTTCTTGCTTCTTTTTCTATCTTGTCCTCTCCGCTGTCAGCATCGCTTGTCAGATGTCCGACATCTGTCACATTGATTATGTGCTTTACATCAAATCCATTGTAAAGAAAAACTCTCTTGACAGCATCGGTTGAGACATAAGTTCTCAGATTTCCTATATGCTGATACCAGTAAACCGTTGGTCCGCAGGAATAAATCCCGACATGTTCCGGTTTTAATGGAGTAAAATTATCCTTTTTTCTTGTCAGCGTATTGTAGAATTTAATCATGCCTATTCAAGGGAATAATAATTTAAAAATATGATTAGTTCCTGTTTCAGATGCCCAATTGCTTTTATTGTTCTGGATTTCAGGAAAAATGCCGGGAATTTGCAGCAGGAGATGACAACAGGAAATGCTGGTATTCTGAAAGAATCCTTGAGGATTTGCAGAATTATGAAAGAAAA
>DATJPO010000036.1:0-7244 GCA_035506395.1 Candidatus Omnitrophota bacterium | reverse complement strand
CATGACTTACATAAAAAAGCTGGTGATGAAGGGTTTCAAAAGTTTTGCAAAAAAGACAGAAGTGCCTTTTGTTCCTGCTATTAATGTTATAATGGGCCCCAATGGTTCGGGAAAAAGCAACATAACAGATGCCCTTTGCTTTGTTCTTGGAAGACTGAGCGCTAAATCTATGAGGGCGCAGAATACTAGTTCTTTGATTTTTCAGGGAAACAAGTTTGTCGGTCCTTCAGGCGAAGCATCTGTTGAAATTGTTTTTGATAATTCTGACAGGGCTTTCAGCATAGAAACTCCTGAAGTCTCAATTGAGAGGATAGTAAGAAAAAATGGGATAGGAATTTATAAAATAAATAATGAATCAAAGACAAGGCAGGATGTTATTTCCCTGCTTGCCCAGGCAGGAATAGATCCCAATGGATTTAATATAATTCTTCAGGGGGAAATACAGAATTTCGTGAAGATGCATACGGAGGAAAGAAGAAAAATAATAGAGGAAATTGCAGGCATTTCAATATATGAAGTAAGGAAGGAAAAATCCCTCAGAGAGCTTGAGAAAACAGAGGAAAAACTCAAGGAAATCGCAACTATCCTGAGGGAAAGAACCGCTTATATGAACAATCTTGAAAAAGAAAGGCAGGAAGCTCTGAGATATAAAAAACTGGAAGAAGATGTGAGAAAATTCAAGGCAAGCATAATTTTCACTGATTTAAACCAGAAAGAAAAAGAAGTGGAAGCCATCGGCAAAAAAATCCTGGAGAGAGTGCAGGCAAAAGACAAGATAAAAAAGGAAATTCTGGGAATCCAGAATATTATTCTTTCCCATGAATCAAGAATCCAGGCAATTAATTCGGAAATACAGACTTCAACAGGATTGGAGCAGGAAAAACTCAATCAGGAAATTGCTGATTTGAGGGCGCAGTTGACAAGCTTGAATGTCAGGATGGAAAATGATGACAAGAGACTAAAGGAAATTTCAAAGCAGATTGAAACCCTTAAAAATAATCTGAAAGATGCAAACCTTGAGATAGAGAAATTGCAGAGAGACAGCCCCAAAACAAGAGGAAGAAGCGGCGATTTAGAGCAAAAAAAGAAAGAGCTTGAAGAGCTTGAGCTTAAGAGAAAGAAATTTTATCATCTGAAATCAGAATTAAATCTTATTCAGAACAGGGCAGAAGACAAGAAAATGCTTCTTTCCAATTATGAGCATGAATCCCGCTTTTTTCTTGAGCAGATTAAGACAATTTCAAAGGATTTGTTTGACAAAAAATATGATGAGGCAAAGCTTAACGGCCTGAAAATTTCGCTTTCTGAAAAAAGGGACATGCTTGAAAATCTTGAAAAAGAAGAGCTTAGCCTTGAAAAAATATCCTATTCAAACGAGCATGAAATTGAAAACCAGAATGCTCTTATTGTAAAAATCTCCAAGATGGATGTTTGCCCTGTCTGCAAGAACAAAATCACGCAGGAGCATATTCATTCCATAAGCAGGGAAACCGCAGAGAAAATAGATGCCCTGAAAAAAGAAATTGACAAATCAGATTCTTCTCTTAGCGGACTTCTGCAAAAAAAGAAAATAATAAGAAGGGAAATAGAAGATTTAAGCTCTGAAATATCAAAAAGGGAAGCCGATGCGGTAATCTTCTCAAAAATAGAGGACAGAAAGAACCAGATAAAGTCCCTTCAGGAAAAAATAGAGTCAATGCAGGGAGAGATTTCGGAAATTGAAAAGAAAAAGATTTCTGTCGGAAAAGAAGTTGAGAAAGATCTGGATATTGAAAAAAGATATGAAGAATTGAGGCTCAAAATTCAGGAAATTCCTCTTATAGATGAGGAAGATGTTGATTCCGAAATTATTTTCAAGAAGAGGGAACTGGAAAGAATTAATTCATCATTAAGACAGCTTATGGGAAATGAAGAGGAATTGAAAAGAGAGCTTGCTGATTTCAGGGAATCTTCTGATGAAAAAGAGCGGATTCTTGAGCAAAAGAGAAAGCAGGAAGAAGAGCTCACTGAAAAATTCCAGAGATTGATATCAGAGAGAGACGAGCTTCAGAGAAAAATCAGGGACAGGCAGATTGAAATTTCAAAAAATCAGAATGAGATGTATAATGTTGAGCAGGACATGAATGATTTGAAGATTGAGGATGCAAAACTCAATGCTGAATTTGAAAATCTGAAAATAGAGCTTAAGGAATTTGAAGGCATTGAAAAAATAAAAGCGCCGAAAGACACGCTTATAGAGCGCCTTGTAAGAACGCAGGAAACTCTTTCAAATATCGGCTCTGTAAATCTCCGCTCCCTTGAAGTTTATGATTCTGTAAAAAAAGAGTATGATTCAATAAAGGAAAAAATGACAGTCATTGAAAGCGAAAAAACGTCAATTCTTGAGGTAATAAAAGAAATTGATTTCAGGAAGAAGAAAACTTTCATTAAAACATTCAATGCGCTGAATGAAATATTCTCAAATAATTTTGCAGAACTTAGTTCAAAAGGGCAGGTATCCCTTGAACTGGAAGATTCCAAAGAGCCGTTTAATGCAGGAGTTAATGTCGTCTTAAAAACAGGGCATGGAAAATATTTTGATGTGACTTCTCTTTCAGGCGGAGAGCAGACTCTCGTGGCTCTTTCACTGATTTTTGCAATACAGGAACTGAAGCCGTATCCATTTTACCTCCTTGACGAAATCGATGCAGCCCTTGACAAGAGAAATTCAGAGCGCCTCGCTTTGTTGCTGAAAAAATACATGGAGAAAGGGCAGTATATAGTCACTTCCCACAATGATGATATAATACTCAATGCAAACAATCTCTATGGGGTAAGCATGACAGACGGGATTTCAAAGATAATCAGCATGAAAGTGTGATGATTTTATCTAAGGGTATATTGTTAATGCAAAAGAATTAATGCTGAATTTCGCGTCTTGATTCCCGCGGGATGTTGAAGAGCTTAATTCTATTTTTCAATTGACGCTGAATAAATACCAGTATGTTGAAGAAAAACACGTGGATAAATCGTTAGAGTTTTATTATTATCAATTTTCTCTGTAATTCTAATTTCTGTTAAAATAAAAAATCCCTCTTTTTCAAAAAATAAAAGATAAAAAATTTAGAAAGCTAACTTAATAGTAGCTCTCTTCAAATGCTTCGTGTTTTTTCGGCTTCTTTGTAACCAATACAATCAACCATGCAAGCAATCCTAAGAAGAGTGCCGCAAGGACAATTGTGAGGACAACTATTGGGCTGCCTGATGCCTGGCTTGCGCTCAATGTAAGGCTTGTCTGCCCTGTAAGCTGCCCATTGGAGAACACGCTGACATTAAAGTCATAGTCTCCGGCAGACTCTGCTTTCGCATTCAGGGATACAGTCTTGCTTGAACCGGCAGGAACCGCAACCATGGAGTCCACAGATGTTTTCAATCCTGAAGTTGTTTGAGGCACGATATTGTAAACCAAAATGCTGTTTGTAGGGTTCACAATCTGCAAATCGTATGTAACGCTTTCCCCGACTCCTGCTGTTATGGCAGAAGTTCCGGCAATTACATTGCTCTCTATGTTATTGGTGACAGTCAGTGAGTCTGTGATTGTTTTCACAAAGTCGCTGTTTCCAAGTTCTATCTGCAGCGCATAAGCGCCTGATTTTGCATCGGCAGGAATCTGTAAAAATACTCTTCCTGTTGCAGTGTCAGATTGGTCTTTGTCGCTGTTCTCAAGAGCAAATACGTCCCCGAAATAAACTGTTTTCTGAAGGTTCAAAGCAGGCACGCTCAATTTTGCGTACAAGTCATGCAATTCGTTGTATCCTACATTTTTGACAACAATGTCAACAGGGATATTCTGCCCTGCATTTGCATTGTCGACGTTTGTCAAGGACATCACATTGGCGTCATAAGACTGCCTTTGGACATTCAGGTTGTAGGTAACGTCGCCTGTGCTTGAATCGCTGTTCCATATTTTTATTACAAGATTTAAGCCATTGCTGACTTGATCCTGCAAATCGTAAGGAACGTCCAATGTAAGGGATTCAGTATATGTGTGCCCTGTTTCCACATCGCCCACAAATATTTCCTTCTCCACATCAGTTTTTCCTTCAAATGTTGCCCTTAATCTTACATCTGACTCATTGGTGCTGGATGTAAAAGTGACAACTATAGGAACAGTGTCGCCCGCAAGAACGCTCGCAGCTGACGCATCAACATCGCTTATCTTAACCGAAGTTACATTTGGCGCTGCTGAAGCTAAACCAGCCAGGAACAAAACACTTGCGATTACCAAAAAAGAAGCTAAAAGTCTTTTTTGTTGTTTCATTTTAATTAAAAATAAACCTCGGATTTCACTTATAAGCTTTATGGTAATGGATAGTAACAGGCAGTGAAACCATGCCACTTGGTGTTCGGACATGAAGTGATAGTTATTTTTACCGACGGGAATTTCACCCGCAAAATCAATAATAAGGAAATAATGTTAATGATAAAAACCTAAGGCATTTATTCCGCGTCTGCACTCTCGCGAGTTCAAGGCGCGCAGAATATTGAAGTTCTTTTTGCTGACAATTTTCTTTTAAAATAAAACAATAAAAATAATAAATTATTGGGTTATCTAAAATCTTCTTCTGTAATAATGATTGAAAATTATCCCGATTCCGATAACTATAACCACAAGAGGCACCCATGGTATATTTATCCTGAATACATTAAGTTCATTCAGAAGCCATACAAGCCCGATTACAAGCAGGATAACTCCTCCAATCGGAAACCAATGGCGGTGTCTTGGACGTCTTTCCTCTCTATTTCTTCTTGGCATTTTTTCACCTCTTATAAATTAAGGGAATATTATTTTTAAAGATTTAGAAATGATTAATTTTCTATCTTGTGTTACAATCAAATATCACATCTTCATATTGGGACATTAAATAATTGAGATATTCTTCAGAACAGGGCTCT
Source organism: Candidatus Omnitrophota bacterium (assembly GCA_035506395.1). Classification (GTDB taxonomy): domain Archaea; phylum Nanobdellota; class Nanobdellia; order Pacearchaeales; family GW2011-AR1; genus JAKLIN01. Next base: position 2,309 of record DATJPO010000036.1, on the reverse strand, counting down.
CCAAATCTTAGCATGATATAATTTGAATCCCTTTTTATTCCGGCTTTATCTCCGAAATATGCAGATGAAACTATCAAGTCAATCAGCAAAGAATTGCTATTTTCTTTTTCTCTTGGCCAAACAATTACATTTCTTACGTCTTCCATTAGAAACTCAGCAATTTCATTTTCGTGTCGGTTGTCGTGAAATTTTTCGCCACAAGAACTTTGCATCCCGCATCCTCTGCATTTTGTATCAAAGAATTTGTTGCAATGCCGTCAATTACAACAGCCTTTATCCCCCGTGAATTTCTGAGAACTATGCCCAATCCTCTTAGTGTTGTTTCCCTCAATTCATTCATGTCAGCATCAAGAACAATAGCTCTCCCGCTCCCCCGCATCCTGTTGAAAATTTCTTCCAGTTTTCCTTCGTCTATTTTGAATTCTTTCTCAGGTTTTTCTTCTCTTGTTTCTTTTATATTATTAATAGGAGGTGCGGAATCTCGGTTCTGGTCAGAGGAATAGGTCCTCTCGGACCTATCCATAGATAAAAATTCCTTTACAGGCATCTTTTTTCTAAGCGCCTGCAAAATTTCTTTTCCAGTGAGCTCTTCAACTTCCCTTCCGGGAGGAGCCACTGCGATATCATGCACTTTTGCATTGTTAACGACATTCTGGATAATCAGCTTTCCGCCTCTGTCACCATCAACAAAGAGAGTGACTTCTTTTTCAAGGCTCAAATCGCTGACATCTTTCGGAAGTTTTGTTCCGTTCATGGATATGACATTGTTTATCCCGTTTCTCATGAGATTTACAACATCAGCCCTTCCCTCAACAACAATTATTTCATTTCCGGACAAGTCTCCTGAAGGAAGTTTTTCTTCTCCGTATTCTGCAATATCTGCTGTTCGGGCCGCGCTTTTTATCTCTGTTGAAATTTCCCGTGAGCTTGTCTCGCCCTGGAGATTTTTCATGAGTTTTTTGGCTCTTTCAACAATGTAATCTCTCTTGCTTCCTCTTACATCCTCAATTTTCTCAACTTCAATCTGGGCATCGCAGGGTCCGATTCTTTCAATCGTCTCTATCGCTGCCGCAATCAAAGCTGTCTCGGATTGGTCCAAAGCAGTCGGAATCATTATTTTGCCGCTCGTTCTTTTGTCTTTTTTTTCAAGTTCAACTTCAATTCTCCCTATCTTCCCCTCTTTCTGAAGTTCCCTCATTTCCAAGTCAGAGCCAAGCAGTCCTTCTGTCTGTCCAAAGAGAGCCCCTATTACATCCGGCTTTTCCAGAAAGCCCTCAACATTAAAGTTCGCATGTATCATGTATTTTATTGATACCGGACTTATTTTTGCCATTTTTCGTTTATTTTTTATTTAGTTATAGAAATATCACAGATTTTGAAAATCGCCATCTGTTTTCCTAAATGAAAGGAAGTGAATGTGATAATGATAATCAATCTACTGATATTTCAACGTTAAAGAATATGAAAAGCGGTTTTTAAATGTTTATGATTCTTATTAATTTACAAGATAACCGCCAAGAGTATTGGAACAACTAGCAGGTGTATTGCAAGTAGGCAGAGTGCCGCCGTTACAATCATAGTAGCCACAGCAACTTCCATAACAAGTGCCTGTTCCCTTAGTAGAACATGTACTGATAGTGGTTACTGCTCCTGCAGAAGTGCAATATTGATTAGTAACAAGATATATTTGTGTCGTTCCTTTTGTCACAGAACTTTGGGCAACGCATGCCCATCCGCCATTTCCGCTTGAATCTCCTTTCCACTGCAAAACTTGTCCCGCAGTGCATCCTGTAGGCGGAGCTGTTTCATTAATCCAGTGTCCTGGATTTGGCTTGACTCCTGCAGTGCTTAATGTGAAAGCATAAACTCCTATCCCTGCAACGATAATCATACCCAAAGCAATCAAAGAATAAAGCAGTCTATTATTAAAAACTTTTTTTGCCCTCTTTTTCATTTTAATTATAAAAATGCATTATTTTTAAATCTTATGCCGAATTTAGCTTGTATACTTATAGCAATAATAAAGATTAGAATTGCTGGTGCTTGAAATCATTACCGAATTATATCCTGAAGGGCAATTGCATGCACTTGTATATGGATTAGCCACTGTGCAAGCGTTATTAACTTTCCAATACATTCCTCCAAATCCATAGGGAACTCTTGAAACAAGAGTGGGGTCTGTTTCAGTTATAGAAGGTGTAATGCATGCCCATCCGCCGTTTCCGCTTGAATCTCCTTTCCACTGCAAAATCTGTCCTGCAGTGCATCCTGTAGGCGGAGCTGTTTCATTAATCCAGTGTCCGGGATTT
>DATJPO010000035.1:0-2434 GCA_035506395.1 Candidatus Omnitrophota bacterium | reverse complement strand
TCAGTTATTTCAAATTCGGCAAATATAATGTCCTTTAATTTTAAATCAACTTTTTTCAGGGGCGTTTTTGAATCTGTGTCCACCAGATAGAATTTTCCCTTCTGCAAATCCGCAAGTTCCTGGAAATTGTTCGGAAAAACCGGGCCGGCATAAACAAATCTTCCCAAATCCTGGTCTATATGGAGGTGCCCCATCGCGTAATAATCCGCCTGCGGGAGAAGGCTGGTTTCAATTGATTCCATGTGGGGATTTGAAACAGCCTTGTCTATGGTTGTATGAAGCATGAAAATTTTGAATAATCCCGGAGCATCGTTAAACTTTACTTTTCTCAAATCCGGAATTTCCAGGCTGGACCTCTTTCCAGGATAGCCATAAATCGCGCATCCCTCGTAAACTGTCGGGTTAAGTATTATGTGACCGTCTTTTTCTTCGAAATCGGAAACATTTTTGCAGAATCCGGCTTTTTCCAATACATCAAGAAAAGTTTTTCCGGAAACGGAATAATCATGACTGCCTGCGATTATAAAACAGGGAATTCTGGACTCTTTCAGCTTTCTGAATTCCAAGAAAGTTCTTTTAAGAGTCTCTATAGGCGGATAAGCCGTATCAAATAAATCGCCTGCGATAAGAACAAAATCCACTTTCTCTTTTATGGAGATGTCAAGGGCCATTTCAAAAGACTGGAAATTGAGATCCTGCAGCGGCTGCTGTTTCCATCCTCCTAAATGTGCATCGGCTAAGTGAGCAAATTTAACCATCTTTTATTGCCTCTAAAACTCCATAAATGCCCGACTATTTAAGGATAATTGTAATCAATTTTTTAGAATTATCTAAGCTCCCAAACATAAAGTTCCTCGAAGAAAACTCTCTTTTTTCCGAGTTTCTTAGCTTCGTAAGAATGCCAGTTAATTTTTTTTGTAAATGAAGAAGTCAAAAGCAGTATTTTTCCATTTTCAGAAAGATAGTTCTTAGACTGCAAAAGGAATTCATTTATTGTCTCCGAGCCTTTTTCTCCTCCTGTTGTGTCTCCTTCAGCATCAAACTTATCCTCCGGAAGATATGGAGGGTTGAAAATTATCAGATCAAATTTCTCTGTTTTTGGCACTTTTGAGAATAAATTTGATTGAATGATTTTAGAAAGCGGGAATTTATCTTTAAGGAATTTGATTGATTTTGTATCTATGTCTACAATTGTAATGTTTCGAGGATTAATCTCTTCATCTATGCAGGTTTGCGCCTGAATCCCTGAACCCGAACCCATGTCCAGAATTTTTATTTTTTTATCTGAAATCCCCTGAATTTCTTTTTTTACAAAGTCTGCAAGAAGGAAAGAATCCTCGGCGGGTTGATAAATTTCAGACATTTTTAAGCACCTGAAAATAAGCTGTTAAAGAAAGATATTATTTGGCTTCTAAAGGCATACATAAGTCCAAGTATTCCGAGAAGCAGAATCAGGAGGGCCACAAGAATTGTAGTTATTGTTTTAATCCTCTTGCTGTAACTGTTATATGCAGAAACCCGGTTTATAGACGCAGAAGTCTGAACAGGCACTGCTATCGGAACAATTCTTTCTTTAACTTCCGGTCTTGAAATTGGCTTAACATTTGGGAGTGGTGCTTCAGCTACTGTCGATTTAACAACAGGAGCCTGAGGCTTGGCTTCAGGAACAGTTTTTTTAGGAGATAAATCCGGTTTTGGAGAAGGGGTTTCTTTTTCTCCAGGCCATATTATTTCAGGCTTAAGCTCCGGTGAAGCTTGTGATAAAACAAGCCCCTGAAGAGAATGTGCAGCTTCCTCGACTTCTTCACGCTTATAACCTGCGTTTAGAAAAGAAAGCATAGCTTCATCAATAGAATAGCCTCGAGACAGTGCAGATTTTATACCTGCAACAATGTCCTTATTAACGGTCATCTAACTTACTGTTATTCAGAATTTTAATACTTTCCCATTAACGGATGCGTGGACGCTTTTTCCGGGGATGTATCCGAGCTCGCCTGCGAGCTCAGTCATGGGACCAGTGAGTCTCCTCTCTCCGTGAGCCGGAACAATATGCTTGGGTTTAAGCATCTGCAGCAAATCCCTCAGGTCTTCCCTTGAACCATGACCTGAAACGTGAATATCTGATTGTATCCTTACTCCTTTTTTCTTCATTTTCTTGTCCATTTCTTCTCTTGACTTTATGTTAACAGGTGTTGGGATAACGCTGGAGGAAAAAATTACATTATCTCCGTCTTTCAAAGTGAATGGAGTCTCATCACTGACAATCCTGTCAAGGACAGAACCCGGCTCTGCCTGATGTCCTGTGCATACAACAAGATATTTTCCCCTGTTTTTGTTAATCTTTGCAAGCATTGAATTAATCTGTTTTTTATATTTGAAAACTTTGACGCTCTTTCTGAAAGAACATTGATTGATTTTTTCTGCGCAAGTCATG
>DATJPO010000034.1:0-9791 GCA_035506395.1 Candidatus Omnitrophota bacterium | reverse complement strand
ATAATTTCCTGAAGCTGGGGAGAAACAGCTACTTTGGAGATTTTCTTTCTTTATTCTGTTTCACTGTTCATCAGCATTGCAAAATTGTCCAAATTTCCTTTCAGAAGAGAATTTTTCATTTCAATGGCTATCTGCTTTAATCTTAGAAGATTTTTTGTATTTCTTCCTTTCAGAAGATTTTCAACCGCGGCTTTGTTTGAACTGCCTGAAAAATGAGATTTTCCTGAATAAACAAGAACAAGGCTGTTTTCAAGTTGAGAAATTATCTTTTTGCTTAAATGGAGGGGATGAACATAAACCCCGTCGCCTTTGAACTCCATGAAATTGATTCCACCGTAGGCTGCAGCATACTGGTCCTGCTTGCCGTTGGCTTTTGATTCCTTGAATGCCTGCTCTATTCTGAAAGCCCCCTCCGCTAATTTATCTTTTTCCTTGTGATGCGTAATTAATGCTAACCATACAACATTCATGGCACTGCTTGTTCCAAGTCCTGACGAAGTGGGGACATTTCCTGTATATTCCAAATGGGTTTTTTTGTCATCAACTATAAGTTCGCCTGTAATGTATCTATTTATCGCTGCATTAAGAACTGCGCCGCCATATTTGTCTGGAAATGGCTGGATATCTGTTGTTCCGCCCGCGAAATCTATGCGGACAGGAGCGCGAACCCGTTTAACCTCTTTCATTAAATTATTAAATGCATTGCCTTTTTATTTTTTACCAATGGAATTAAAATCAGGATTTGAGGAAAGAATGAAACTTCTTCTCGGAGAAGATTATGAAAAATTCATAAAATCCTTGGAAGGAACTCCGCTGAATTCTATACGGGTTAATGAATTGAAAATTTCTCCCCTGGAACTTAAAAAAAGGCTTGAAGAAAAAGGATGGAAACTAAGCCAGCCCGTCAAAGGGCATGAAGAAATAATGGTTATTGAATCCACTCTTGAACCCGGCGAATTGGGAAGAAGTTTTGAACATCTTCTGGGGTATTATTACATTCAGGAGATTTCAAGCATGCTGCCAGTTATCGCCTTGAATCCAAAACCGAATGAAAGAGTTCTTGATTTATGCGCTTCTCCAGGGAGCAAGACAACGCAAATTGCCTCTCTCATTAAGAATTCAGGACTTTTGATTGCAAATGAAGTTAATTTCGGGAGAATGAAAATCCTTTCTTCCAATCTTGAGAGATGCGGGGTGAGCAATGCAATAATAACAAGAAAAGACGGGGGAGTTTTATGCGCCCGGCTTAGAGAAGAGGGATTTTTATTTGACAAGATTCTTGTTGATGCTCCATGCTCAGGCGAAGGAACTTTGAGAAATAATCCAAAAACAGCGTTGATGTGGAACGCAAACGGAATAAAAAAAATGTCTTCTGTTCAGAGAAGGCTTCTTTATTCTGCTGTCCAGATTTTGAAAGTTGGCGGAGAGATTGTTTATTCAACATGCACTTATGCTCCTGAAGAAGATGAAGAAATAATTGATTTTATCTTAAATGAATTCAAGGGCGAAATTGAACTTGAGAGCATAAAGCTTCCGATAAAGTGCAGGCAGGGAATTTCAGAATGGCAGGATAAAGAATACAATAAGAATGTGCAAAAGTCCTGCAGGATTTTTCCATTTGAGAGCAATACCGAGGGATTCTTCATTGCAAAGATGAAGAAAATAAAATGATACAAATACTGACACCCCTAACTACGAACCGGATTGAAAAATCGCTGAGAGAGCAATTTGGAATAGAAGAAATAAATGGAAAGATGCTGAAACTTGGTGAGGAAAAGCTTTTCTTATTTACTGGAGATGCAAGCGATAATGAGATAAAGACTCTCGAGAAGATTGTTCCTGTTGAGAGAATAGGAGTTTATTTTGCCAAGGTTGTGCATGAGGACATTAAATTAAGCATTGAAGGAACGCAGATTCTGAAAAACCAGATTAAAAAAAATATTTTTGAAGTTGATGAAACGCAGGCAAGAGAATGGATGGAAGGAAGCGAGCTTAATGTCAAGACAGGGAAAAAAGGATTTGTGGCGATAAAATACAAAGATAATTTTCTCGGCTGCGGAAAGGCTTCTGAAGAAAAGATAGGCAATTTCGTGCCGAAAATGAGAAGACTAAAGAGAAAAGAATTTCATTGAGGAAATCTCTCGGCAAATTTGGCGGATAAATCCCTGGCAGTTTTCAAGCCATCTTCTCCAAGCAATTCTTCTTTTTTGAATTTGGAATAAACAAGATTTATCTGCTGTTTATTGAGCTCTTTTCTGTCAGACATATCTGAACTCCAATGCAACATTCCGGAGCCGATTATAACAGACAACCCTCCCTCTACTTCGCTTCTTGTAAAATTTTTCTTTAATTCTTCAGTCATAAAATCAATCATTGCATTATAATCTGCATGAAATGATGTTCTGTCTTCTGGGAGATGCTTAAGCATTGCAACCATGACGTCGTACGCTGTAAAACTATACATCTTAGAATTTAATTTTAAAAGTTTTTAAAGACTTATGTTTTTTTTATATCACCTCTTTTTCATAATAAAATATTCAGTTAATCCAGTTCATAAATATGCAAAATATTAAAAACAGATTAGATTTTCATAAAACATGACAGAAAAGAACTACGGGGGCGCCGCTCCTTTCAGGAAAGAAGGAAAATCTTCAAAGAGCACGGACAGTGCGAACCCGATGAATAATAAGAGCATTAAAATTGAAAAAGAGATGACAGAGGAAGAGATTGACAAAGCAAAAGTTCTGAAAGCTGGAAAGATTACTTCTGAAGTCAGGGAATATGCGAGAAGCATTGCAAAAAAAGATGTTCCTTTGCTGGAAATAGCTGAAAAAATAGAGAAAAGAATTGTTGAACTTGGCGGAAAACCCGCATTCCCCACTAACCTCAGCATTAACGACGTTGCAGCGCATTACACCCCTTCGCATGACGACAAGACAAAGGCAAACGGATTGCTTAAAGTTGATTTCGGAGTTCATGTTGACGGTTGGGTTGCTGACAATGCTTTTTCTGTTGATTTGGACGGCAATAGCGAGAACAAAAAACTTATAGAAGCCAGCGAGAAAGCCCTGAATAACGCTCTTGAATTAATAAAAAAAAGAGGTGATAATAATTTAAGATTAAATGAAATAGGAAAAGAAATACAGAAGACAATTGAGTCGTACAAGGCAACCCCAATCATAAATCTCTCAGGGCACTCTATTTCCCATTATGATTTGCATGCAGGCATTACAATTCCCAATTATGACAATGAGTCAACAGAGATTCTTGAAGAAGGCATCTGTGCCATAGAGCCTTTCGCAACTTTCGGAAATGGGAAAGTCAGAGATGGAAAACCTTCGGGAATTTATTCCCTTATTGATGAAAGAAATGCAAGAAGTCCTATCGCGAGGAAGATTCTTGATTATATAATTGAAAATTATTCAACTCTTCCTTTCTGTTCAAGATGGATTGTGAAAAAATTCGGGCAGGGTGCTTTGTTTGGATTGAAACAATTAGAAGACAATGGAAACCTGCATCAATTCTCACAGCTTTTGGAAGTTTCAGGAAGAAATGTCAGTCAGGCAGAGCATACGATTTTGATTGAGAAGAACAAGGTTGAGATAACGACGAAATAATCTTGTTTCCCCACCCTGTGATAAGGAGCAAAAACAAAATTTTAAGCGAATTAGAGAGGTGATATTAAAACGGGCCTTAAAATGGCGAAGCGATTGGAATTATACTCAGCTTAAGAGGGGGTTTAGCCTATTCTCAATAATTTTAACTATTCCTTTTTCTTTGGCTCCGAGATTTTCAAGAAGATAATAATACATAATCAGAGGTGTTACTGCCTTTAACTCTGTTTTAAAGGATAATTCAAATAGCCTTTCATAAGTTTCTTGTTCCATTATGCAAAACATTTCCTATTTTTCATTTTAGAATTATCCCAGATAACTTCCGCTTGTGGGAATTGCAACACGTGCTTTGCTGATGAAACTTTCCTCAATTTTTTTGTAAATGTCCAGCGTTGATTTCGTGACGCTTGGGCGGACTTTTGTAAATGCATCGTCAAAATGCTTTTTCTTGACTTCTTTTGCATCAGGAGATTCCCTTAATGCAAGCATTGCCGCTTCTCTTGCAAGGGCTTCCAAATCAGCACCAGTATATCCTATTGCATTGTTTGCAATTTCTGAAAGTTCAACATTTTTCGCAATAGGCATGTCTTTTGTATGAATCTTAAGAATGTTCAGCCTTGCCTTTTCATCAGGCGCATCAACAAGAAGTATCTTGTCAAATCTTCCCGGTCTTAACAAAGCAGAATCCAGCATATCGGGGCGGTTTGTTGCTCCGACTACAATTACATTATTCAGATTTTCAAGCCCGTCCATTTCAGCAAGAAGCTGGTTGAGGACACGTTCTGTAACTTTTGTTCCTGTTTCCATTCCACGCTTTCCCGCGAGGGCATCTATTTCATCAAAGAAAATAATGCAAGGGGCAACCTGTCTTGCTCTCTCGAATATTTTTCTCACGCCTTCCTCTGATTTTCCAACCCACATGCTCAATAATGAAGGGCCCTTTACCTGTATGAAATTTGCTTCTGATTCTGTAGCCACGGCTTTCGCCAGAAGAGTTTTACCGGTTCCGGGAGGACCATAAAGCAAAATTCCCCTTGAAGGGCGTATTCCCATTCTAGCAAAACTTTCAGGGCGGTGCATAGGCCATTCAACAGCTTCCTTCAATTCCTGCTTTATTGAATCCAATCCGCCGACAAAATCCCATTTTATATTAGGGCTTTCAACAAGGACTTCTCTCATTGCGCTTGGGCGAACAACTTTCAATGCCTCTTTGAAATCCTCATGAGTGACTATTATTTTTTCAAGTATCTCTGGAGCAACTTCCTCTTCCCTTTCAAGTTTTATCTGCGGAAGAAGTTTTCTAAGAACAACCATGGCTGCTTCTTTTGTCAGAGCTTCCAGATCAGCTCCGACAAATCCATGAGTAACTGATGCAAGTTCATCTAGCTTGACATCTTTTGTAAGAGGCATGCCTCTTGTATGAATTTTCAAAATGGATAATCTCCCTTCTTTTCCGGGAACATTAATTGCAATTTCCCTGTCAAATCTTCCCGGCCTACGCAATGCAGGGTCAAGAGAATTAATCCTGTTTGTCGCGCCTATGACTATAACTTTTCCTCTCGATTTCAAGCCATCCATCATTGTAAGAATCTGGGAGACAACACGCCTTTCAACTTCCCCCTGAACCTCTTCTCTTTTAGGAGCTATTGCATCAATTTCATCAATGAAAATAATTGCAGGCGCTGTTTTTTCAGCTTCTTCAAAAATATCCCTTATTTTCTTTTCAGATTCTCCATAGAATTTTGACATTATTTCAGGCCCATTAAGAAGAATAAAATTTGCCTCTGATTCGGTAGCAACGGCTCTTGCCAGAAGAGTTTTACCTGTTCCCGGAGGGCCATGAAGAAGAACTCCTTTTGGGGGCTGGATTCCCAATTTTCTAAACAATTCAGGATGCTTTAATGGAATTTCCACCATTTCCCTTATCTTTTTTATTTCCTCATTCAATCCGCCTATGTCTTCATAGTTTATTTCAGGGATGCTCTCATCGGAGACTTCCATTGCTTTTGAACTGAGGGAAACTTCTGTATTTTCCGAGATTATTACCGGAGCATTTGGGGTTGTTGAAACAACAACAAATCTTATTTGAGTCATTCCTCCTCCGAAATTTCCACCGAATCCCATTTTTCCGAGAATATCATTCAAGTCCCCGAAAATATCACCGAAATCATCAGCCATCAAATCCTTTCTTCTCTGGACTCCGCCAAGGACAATTATATCTCCCTTCATCATCGGGCGTGCGAGCAATCCCCGCTTCAACCCTTCAGGGTCTCCCTGAACCATGACTCCCTGCTGTGCAGGCGCAATAATGACTTTTTTTGCTTCCTTTACTTCTGCTTTTGAAACAGAAACAACATCTCCGATTCCTGTCTTTGCATTTTTTCTGAGAATTCCGTCAATTCTTATTATTCCTTCGCCGACATCGGCCGGATAAGCCCTGTCCGCCATTGCAATTGTCTCTCTTCCGCCCTTTATTATTATCGGGTCTCCTCTCTTTATTTCCAGCGCTTTCATAACTTCAGAATCAATTCGCGCAACTCCTTTGTATGCATCATCCTGCAATGCTTCAACAACTTTTAGCTGGATTATTTTTTCTTTCGGCATTTTACTCTTTGTCTCCTACCTTGAAAATTTTCTGATTTTTTTCAGGATGAGCTGAATCTGCAAACTGCTTTACATGAAGAACAGGTTTTCCATTCTTCATGATTCTAAGTTCTCTTGCCCCCACAACTCTTGAATTTGGATTTTTTTCGTTGCTCATATTCTCAAAATTAAGGCTGACACGCCCGAAGTCTTCAAAACACAGCCTTACCATGTCATTCATCATTTTTTTATGCACATTCATTGCATTCATGAAAGAAACAATTTCTTTTGGTATTGATACTGCATAGCTGTTGCCCACCATTCTCATCTTTACATTGTATTCCTTATTTTTCAAATCCATGAACTTGCTGTATTCTTTTTCATCAAGAGGGTGGATTATCCTGTTGCTGCATTTTGGGCATACCATTGCGCGAATATTAAGGCCATTTTTTTCTATCATTGTCTTTTTCATCGCTGTTCCGCATTCACTGCAAAGAATCTTGTTGTCAAATATGTCTGCCATCTTTATCTTAGTGTATATTAACCTGTGTATACACACATGTAGACATTTATAAATATTTCGGTATTTTTTGGAAACCTTTTAATATTCAGAAAATATCAATTAACCGAGGTGAAACATGATACAATTCCTGGACTTTAATCTTCCTTTCCTTATTGTATCCTTTATATTCTTCCTGATTGGCGCTTATTTTTTGATAAAAACAATTGTAGACATTGATGAGAGATTCAAGTCAGGAATCATTTTCATTTTCTTCGCATTTATTCTTCACTTTGCAGCCGCTTTCCTTAATCTTCAATTTCTTGCAATGGATTTGGATTACAACAGCTGGATGTGGCTTATTGACCCTTTTTTGAATTTAATTGAAGCAGGATGCCTTTTGTTCGGCGCCCAGAGATTTTATCTCGCTCTTGAAGGAAAGATGCACAAATAAAAAGAAAATTTGCTCTTATAATATATTTTAAAAAGACGAATGATTTTTCATAATAATGAACAAGGAAAAAATAAAGAAATTCTTTGAGAGATTCTGGTATCTTTTATGGAAAGACAACAGTTTCAAGGGATGGATTCTTTCCCTTGTTGTAATATTTGTATTTATCAAATTTATTTTTTTTCCGTTATTGAGCCTTGTCACAGGAACGCCGCTGCCTCTTGCAATTGTTGAATCCTGCAGCATGTATCATTCGGGAAATGTGCTTTCTGATTTTAATGCATGGTGGGAAAGGCATAACATGAAGTACACTGAATTGAATGTAAGCCTTCAGGATTTTGAAAGATTCAGTTTTAAGAATGGATTCGGCAAAGGCGATATATTATTTATTACAGGAGTTAATCCTGCAAAAATTAAGATAGGAGATATAATAATTTTTAGAGGAGATACGCCTAATCCGGTAATTCACAGAGTAATCGGCATAAATAACGTGAATGGAACTTATTTCTTTTCAACAGAAGGCGACAATAACAACGGACAGTTAAGCTTTGAGAAGTCAATAAATCAGAATCAGGTAATTGGAAAAGCTTCTTTCAGAATCGTGCCTTTTATTGGATGGGCAAAACTCATTTTCTTTGAGAGTTCAAAGCCTGCCGAAGAAAGAGGGCTTTGCAGCGAGAATTAACTATTCATATCTTAATGCTTCAACAGGATTCAATTTGGAAGCTCTGTAAGCGGGTATAACTCCCGCTATTAATCCCACGCCAACAGACAGCATGAAAATTCCGATTATCATCCATGGATTGATGTAAACCGAAGACAGTCCTCTTATGCCTGTTCCTACCGCCGATGACACCCCGCTTAATTTTGCTATGAACCCCGCGCCTATCAGCCCGAGAATTATCCCGAAGATTCCTCCAATCAATCCGATTATTCCTGCATTGAACAGGAAAATAGTAAGTATGTCCCTGTTCTTTGCTCCTATGGCTTTTAGTATTCCTATGTCTCTTGTTCTCTCCAGAACAGAAGTGAACATTGTATTCATTATCCCAATCGCCCCAACAATAAGTGAAATGACTGCAATAGCTGTGAGGAGAGTTGAAGCAGAATCAAGCGTGGAAGAAATCCTCTCCTGGATTGTCCTGAGGGAAGTCACTGAGAAATCCTGAGCACTTGCCTGGAGTATTCCATGCGCAAGCAATAGCTGGTTTGTTATCTGCGTTACAATTGAATCTGTTTGTGATATGTCGCTGATTTTTACGAGTATGGAATCAAAATCTTTTGCATCTTTGCCTGTTAAAACCTGAGTCGCATCATCAGTGGACATGAATATTCTTGAATCATCGCTTCCTCCGCTTTCCTGCAATATTCCCACTATCCTGAATGCTCTTCCTTCTATTGTAATCTGCTGATTTACAACTATATTGCTGAAAGAAGAGGCAACTCTTCCTCCTATAACCACAACTCCAGTATCTCCCTCTGACAGATATCTCCCTGAAGCAAGCGGAGTATTTGTGAAATATTTCCAGAGGGCAGGATCAACGCCTTCTACAAAACCACGCGATGTCTGCCCTAGATAGGATATTGTATCAACAGAACCGGAAATCGTGCCCATTACATACTCCACATTTTCAACTCCTTTCAGGGCATTGGCATTATTCAGCGTCAGATTTTTCGCAGATGCTTCAGCAGAAGCCCCCTCTCCTCCAAAACCTCCGCCTCCCCGTTCAAAAGTAGTTCCTGCAAATGAAGCTCTTGAAAACCCCGGAGTTATTGTTATTACATCGGCTCCTAACGAGTTAAGATTATTTTCAAGAGTCATGGTAGCACCCTGCTCAAGAGAAATGATGGCGACTATTGCAGCTATGCCGATAACAATCCCTATTATTGTAAGCCAGCTTCTCAGTTTGCTGTGAAAAATGATATTTAATGAAATCTTAAAAGATTTCTTGATTTTCATCTTAAACTCCTATTTTTTATTGCCCTTGGCCTTTTCTGCCGCAATCCAATCGGGAGTTTTTTCTGAATTATTTTTCTTTGATTTTCTTAATTTATGCCCATATTTTTTATAAATCAAAAATCCTGCTGCGATAACAATAATTCCCCCTCCGACAAACCACCATGCAGAGATTCCCCCGGAATTTCTGCCATAAACTGCTCTTCCTGTTATCTCAGAAAAATTTCCTGATGAAGAAGTGCTGTATGGAACTTCTTTGATTATGCCTCTTCTTATGCCTGTAACGTCGGTGTAATTAATTTCAACTTTCAATGATTGGGGCGCCTGATAGGAAAAACTCCCTGTCCTGTTTCCTCCGCCACTCCCACCAGTCGGGGTAATACTAAATGTTGCGATTGTATAATCTCCTGCAGCCAGATTTCCTATAATCTGCTGCGAAATTCCGCTTGCTCTGAAACTGCTTTGCTGCGGTATGCTCATAATAAGAGAATTGGCGGCATTTATTCCCGTATTGACAATCCCGAGAGATACCTGCGTTCCGGATGTGCTCTGCACAACTACTTCAAAATCAGTCTGGACAATTCCTACGCTGATGTTAAAATCCTTCTCAATTGAAAAATTGCTGAAATCAGGGCTTGTCCCCGAATGATAAAGCAGTTTTAGCGTATAATTCTGCCCGATAGCATC
>DATJPO010000033.1:0-5003 GCA_035506395.1 Candidatus Omnitrophota bacterium | reverse complement strand
ATAATGTCCCTTAAGAAATATTTCAGAAAATAATTTTGTTTTTTGAAGAATAATATTGATGGGAAATCCATAGAGCTTATTTCGCTTCATCATCTCATCCCGCAAAATTAATTCTCCCCGTCCATCTCAAGCACTAATTTTCCTTTTGAAAACTTGTAATTGATTATCGGGAGGGTTATTGGAATTGATTTCAAATAAGCTATCTTGTCCGAGAGCGCCTTGAGTTCAACGCCCTTTTCAAGATTGAGAATTGAAATATCTTTTGCAGATTTTACTCCCGGAATTTCCAGTTCATACAGGACTTTGTTTGAGATTCTCCTTATGCTTGTTTTTGGCTCTTCTTTCGGAAGGCTGGAAAATTTTTTCAGCTGTTCCAGCGATAAATTCCCAAATGAAACTTTTCTCTCCCTTTTCATTCTTGGTTTTTCCGCAGGCGGACTGACTTTTATAACAGGCGCCTTGTTTCCCAAAGTTGAGATGCTAATGCTGATATGCCCCTTTTTATCATCCGGTTTCTCATTTCGTTTTTCCGCATCACGCAGCTGCTTTTCAAAATTTTTCATAAGGGAATTAAACAGCATGTTGAATCCGGAAGGCATTCTCATTTCATTAAGCGCATTCTCATTGAAAAAATCATTTTTGCCGAGCATGCCGAAATCTTCATTGCTTTTCTCAAGAGCATTTCCGCAATAGGGGCAAAAATCATATTTCTTCCTTACGTTTCCACCGCATCTTCTGCATGTCTTTTTTCCAAACATTTTTGTCAAAATTATTTCAAATTTAAAAAGCTTATTATCTTCAATTCCATTAAAAAGAAATTAATCTGTAAAGCTTAATTTCATTTTTTCTATATTGTCATAAAGAGTTTCTGCTTTTTCCTCTCCGATTACGTCAATGAAAAATTTATTGTCTGCATTGACAATTTTTTCCCAGTTTTCCCCCTTGCCTATAACCAAATCTGCATCTATTTCTGATAGGAATGTCCTCATCAATATATGCCATCCTTTTATTGAGCCATTGGCATTCGGATTCTCATATCCCAGAACCTGGCAGATTGTATTTTCATCAAGAATTTCTTCATAATTCAGCGCATTCAGCACAAGTTTTGTCTGGTCCAATTCCAATTTTGCATAATCCCTTATTATCAAATCTGTTTCTTTTTCCACTCCCGACAAAATTTCTTTCAGCCTTATCCTCAAAAGAGTTCCTTCTTTTCCCAGTTCAATGGAATATCTCCTCAAATCAGCCGCAATTTTCTGTATAAGCTTTCCTTTTTGGATTACCTGTATTGCCTGGTTTAGATTGAAATAATTCTTCAAATCCATTTTTATCAACTTTTCAGAATAATTATCAAACAATTCCCTCTGTTTTTCCAGCAGCTGAAGATGTTCATTTGTTTTTCTCAATAATTCATCCGTGGAAATCAGAGAATATCTTATGTCCTTGTAATAAATTGTGATGACGCTTCTTCTTTCAGAAATTGCAACGACAAGAGTGCCTGCCTGCTTTGCCGTTCTCTCGGCAGCTTTATGCCTTGTTCCTGTTTCATTTGTCTTTATCCTGCTATTGGGAGTAAGAAGAACATTTGCATAATTTATTTTTTTGGTATCTTTGCTGAGAATTATTGCCCCGTCCATTTTTGTGAGCTCAACAAGTTTTTGCGGGGTGAAATTGGTGTTTATCCTGAACCCGCCTTCAAATAATCCGAATGTATTTCCATTATCCACAACAATAAGAGCCCCTTTTCCGACTTTTAATGCTCCATCCAATGCAGCGCGGAAATTTGTTCCCGGCACAATCAATTTCAATACTGAAAGAAATTCCTCTTCACTGGCGCCGCGATTCTCCTTGTCCGTTATTTTCTTCTGAACCTCCCTCACTCTCGTTTCCATTAATATCCAAAACTAATTCTATTTATATATTTTTTTTAAATTTTCAGTATTTTCTGCCATTTTTTTAAAATTTGGCAGATTTAACAAAGCTTTTAAATAACTTTTATTCCTGACAATTATAGCTAGCCTGTAGCTCAGCGAGACAACCTGCGGTTTTCTTCGCTTAACTTTCCCTAAATTATAAAAGGGTAAATTTGCTACAAGCTTATAAAATGAGCCTGTAGCTCAGCCTGGTACGAGCACTGCTCTGATACCGTATGGGGCACGCCCCCCAACAAATCACCTTAAGGTGAGAAGTCAGACAGGCAGGGGTCCGAGGTTCAAATCCTCGCAGGCTCATTCATGAAGATAAAAAGAAATAACAGAATTTGAACTGAGAATATAAGACGGATAAATATTGAATTTAATTTATACTATTCCTATTTTCAATATTTCTTCCCATGATTTTATGCCCAGTCCAACGAGCGCTTCCTTGAATGTTATCAGGGTTCGGGGATATTTCGCATAATCATCAATAGGAATTCTGGGACATGCGAGCACAATAAAAGCATCAACGTTATAGAAATTCATTATCTTGTCAGGAGAAAGTTCATTCATTGTTATCAAAACAGGATTCTTTCCCAGCTCTTTCAGCTTTTCAACAAGATATTTGGGAGAGCCGAATTTCTGCCCGGGTTTTATTTCCATTATAATCCCGATATCTTTTGCCTGCCTGAATTTTTCAATTGCAATTGCTCTTTGCTTTAAAATTTTATTTCTCAGTCCCGAAAGTTCTCTTACATCATTGTTATAGACATCAAGGAGTATTACGGGCTTGTCAACAGAAAGAACAGCGCCCATTCCATGAAACTGGTTTCCGAGTATTACAAAACAATCAACATCATTTTCAATTGCCTTTAATCCTGCATACTGGCATCCGACTATATGCCCTTCATAAGCAACATGCCCGAGTCTCTTTGAGAGCAGGAATTCTTTTCCGTGAGATTCATAAAACTCTTTTATTTTTTCTATATCATGCCTGTGCTGGACAGAATAGGAAAACCCGATTTTTCTGTATTTTTTCAATGCTTTGAGGGATTTTTCAAGAAGAGGATTCAGGTCTAAAATGTCCTTTACCTCTACATAGACAATCGGGAAATTTATTTTCATGAATTCCGCATGCCCGAAGTGAACTATCAAATCAGCACCAAGGGCTTCTGCTTCCTGAATAGCGGGTGAACAAGCGCCCCATGATGTTTCGCCTGAAAAAATCGCTTCAATTCCCATTTTATTGAATAAATCTGCAAATTCCGATGAATTCTGCTTTATTCCTTCGGCTAACTGAATCAAAACCCTTTTAGGCTTTCTTTTCTTTAATTCCCTTATCAGCTTTTCCTTTTCAAAATCAAGAACCATTAATTCAAAGAGAATTAGCCGCTTAAAAAGTTTATCACCTGGATTTTCTCTTTCCTTTTAGCCATCCCGCGCCGGGAGGGCCCATATACGCTGTTTTGTAAGGAATAAGAATAGAGCTCTTATGCTCCCTTCCAAATGCAATATCTATAGATGTTCTTGTTTCAGGACTTTTTATCCTGAACCTGTACTCAACTTCCAGGTCAACATAATTTGCAAAAACCTCTGTTTCATTTTCCACTCTCCATTGTCTTGGATTTTTATGCTTTGCTTTAGACATTGAATAAAGATCCTTTATCAGTTCAACATATTTTCGATAAGCCAAATCGCTCATCGGTTTATCGTCTGTTCTAACAGCTAAGTCAATATCATTATAAGAACGCGGGTTTCCCCGGAGAGCATTTTTTACCACTCCGCCTCTTAATTCAGGAAAGAATCCATATCCTTGGATATATTCTCTGACTTCTTTTAAAAATCCAATATCTTTTCCCCTGAATATTTCCTTATTGTCAAGGGTTATCTTTGTCAAATCCATGTCTGGAAATTAAATTATTCATTTATAATCTTTATGATATTAAAAACTATCAGCTCATCCGAAATTTGACATTTCCTTTTTTAATCCTGCACTGGCACGCGAGCCTGTGTTTTTTGTCCCTCATCAAATCTTTTTCCTGCTCTGTCAATTCTGAAAGATTATCTTCCCCCTCAAGAATATCGATCATGCATGTCCCGCAGATTCCCTCTTCACATCCAAAAGGAATTCCAAGTTTTTCAGCGGCATTTCTTATATTTTCGCCTTCTTTCAGCTCTTCGCTTTTGCCTGTTTCGGCATTTGTTATTTTGCTCATATTTAATCCTGAAAAATAAAGATTAAAAATGTTTGTAATTTTTTACTTTTCGGTTTCATAAAATTTATAAACGATTGTTAATCAGATGATTGATGATAAAAAAAGACTGGGATAAGCTGCCTTCTGAAAATGCGATTGAAGAAACTGCCCGAAATCTGGAATCAAGAGGGATAAGGGTTATTATTGTGAATAATAAGGATGAGGCGCTTGAAAAGCTGAAGGAAATGATTCCTGCTCAGGCGGGAATTGCAAATGGAGGCTCAACTACTCTGGAACAGATAGGTTTTATAGATTATCTAAACAAAACCAAACATAACTGGAAAAATCTGCATGAAGAAGTGCTTAAGGAAAAAAGCTCTGAGAAACAGGCGGAATTAAGAAGAAGAATGGTTACTGCTGATTATTTTCTCGGAAGCATTAATGCAATTGCGAAGACCGGCGCACTTGTTTCCTGCGATACAACCGGCTCAAGAACAGGCGCATATTTATTTGCTGCAAAAAATCTTATCCTTGTTTCGGGAATAAACAAGATAACTGACAATCTTAATGAAGCAATGCAAAGAGTGAAGGAATATGTTTTCCCTCTTGAAAATGCAAGGGCCATGAAAGCTTATGGGAGAGGTTCGGGGCTTAATAAATGGATGATAATTGAACGGGAAATATTTCCAAACAGGATAACCCTAATCCTTGTAAAGGAAAAACTTGGATTTTGAGAATTAGCAGGCCATGACTTTGCTTTTTGTTATATACTCATAAGCATAATATGCTGCAGTGCATCCGTCTGCAACTCCCGTTATAAGCTGCTTGAATCCTTTGTTTGTAACATCTCCTGCTGCAAAAATTCCCTTAACATTTGTTTCAGCTGTTTCAG
>DATJPO010000032.1:0-10445 GCA_035506395.1 Candidatus Omnitrophota bacterium | reverse complement strand
CCCCACATCTCAAAATGAGGATTTGTCCATCTTGTTATCATTAAACTGCCATCTGAAAAATCTTCAAGGTTAAGATAAGCGCTCAATACACCAGTTTCAGAAACACATCCGTTTCTTAGTCCTTTATACTGCATCCCGTTGGGCATTCCTTTTCCGGCAGTAATATAAGAATATTGGTTTGTCCTGAAATCATAGGAAACATAAGCTGCAAATTCATTCGGAAAAAGCCTTATTGCAATTTTTCCATTAGCCAAACCATGCACTTCTCTTCCTTGTTCATTTTCATTTGCCATAAAAAGCAGGATGTTTCCATCTTTATAAATATTATGATTGTTACTACTTTAAAGTATAGAATCAAACTGAAGCTTCTAAAGATTCTGTAGGCACTACAGATGCTTTCTGCCCTGCAACTTCCTGAACAGCCTTTATTCTTCCGGGCATCTTTGGGCGCACTTCATCAAGAAGATGCCTTATAAGAGCGAGCCCGCTCTCGCCGGTTACTGCAAAAAAGAACATTTTGGAGCCTGTCTTTAGAATAGCAGAACGTCCGACAGATTTCCCGAATGAAAGAGCCATTCCTGTCTGCATTCTGTCTGCCCCTGCCCCTGTAAGCATCTTGTTTTCTCTTTGAATATGATGAGGATATGGAAAGATTTTGAAAAGATATTTGCCCAAAAGCTTTGTATCAAGCTGTTTTGTGATATACTGCCTGACAGCCTCTATGGAATTGTGCCTTATCTGGACATCTTCTTTTGAAAAAATTGTAAGATGATATGGGAATTTTCCTTCTTTGAATCCTTTTTCATCTCCCATCGTGAATTTGACGACGCTTTGAGGCGGGACTACCTTTACATAAGCCTTGCTTTTCTGCCTGCTCTTCCTCGTGAAAGGAACAACATGCTTCTTTGAATATGCTGATGCTTTTCTTAAGCCCATTTTATCTCCTTCGCCAAATCTCTTCTGCTCAAGGCATGTTCGTCTAATTCTAGAATAACTTCATCTCCAAGCGGATATCTGCCTGCTATTGCCTTCGCAGGAACCCTCATGTTCAAATCAACGAGGTAATAACCATCATCGTCCTGCGCAAATCTGTTTTTTGCCAACTCTATGGCGCTGCCTTCAAGAGTGAATAATTGCGGAATAACTTCTTTCCCAACCAATTCCTGGGCTATTACATTTGCTTCTGCTTCTGAAATCATTTTATTTCACACTCCGTAGTTATTGCCTGTCCGGGCAGTCCGATTTCAAATATAGCCCTTAAAACTCCCTTGTTTCCGTGGGCAGATGAAACCTTTCCCCTTATTATTTTTCCTGCGGGTGATTTCCATTCAACATCTTTCCCGACGAGTTTTGCAGCTTCTTCTCTTGAATGAAGCCCATGAACTTCTATCAAAAAGTGCCTTTCATGAACAGTATGATTGCCTTTTCTGAATTGGATTATTTTTCCCTTAACCATCTTAATAAATGAATTAGAAAATTAGTTTTTAAAACTTACTCATAAAGATTAGATATAAGGCCTGGGTGGATGCAGTTCGTCAGACGTCTGAGCCGGCCTGGCTGTGTATTTTGGTTCTGATGTTGAAACAATATGCTGCAATTCCATAATGCTCAATAATCTCGTGCCCGCTTCTTTTTGTCTAAATCCGAGTGGGGGAGATTTATATGAAGTTGCCTGATGAAGGACTGGATTGAATCCTCTTTGCTGGAGAATTATAACTGCTTCAAGCGTTCTTCCTGCATTATTTTCAGGTTCCGCATGGGAGAAATTTATTCCTTTAACCTGAAAATCAATAATGTAAAAAGTCTTTTCTACTTCTCCATATTCCGGAAATTGCGAATCTGTATGCATTTTTTTCCTAGATAAATTTGGCTTATAAAGATTTGGATGTTTGTTCAGTTCTTATCAATTACTTTTCCATCGCAATAATGCTTCTCCCCCACAAATTCAAAAAATTAGTTTTTAAAAATTATTCTTTATCTTCTATAGACAGATTTGAGCATTTCTCTGACATCTTCCAGATGGCTCATCACTTCCCTGTAATTTGCCCGGACATTCTTTTTATTGATGGGAGAACTTTCTCCTGCTAAAACCAATTTTCTAAGTCCGATAATAAGGTTCCTTGTGGAATCCCCGTTTGCTTCAAGTTCCTCTTCAGGGCTGTATTCATCTTCTCCCAGTTCATGCAATAATTCTTCAGATTGATAGCAAACCTCGCTTAGATTGCCTTTTTCAAAATAAACATGGGATAAAGCTGAATATTGCTCAAGCTCTCTGCTCATATGCCTTGCAGCCATTCTGATTATTCTTGCCTGATCATCTGCCATTTTAGGTTATCATAAAATCAGTTTAAAAAACTTATGATTATTTCTCCAAAACCATTATGCTTCTTCCGACAATTGAATTCTCCCTGAACTCGGGAAATTGCCCAATAATTTTTAATCCTGTTCTGGAAGCAATGTGGTTGAGATTGCATGGGATTTTTTCTCTTCCTGCAAAAATCAGGGGTGCTGTAAAAACAATTCTTCCTGAAACATTTTTCTTCAGGTTATTCAGGACATTAATCATCAATTCTTCAAATTTGCTGTTAATTTCCTTTGCTTTCGTAATGTTAGGCGCTGATTTTTGAAGTTCCGCAAGTTCAGGCTCTGTTGCAATTGCATCTGTTTTCCTGATGTTTATTTTAAAGGAGTCATCATTAACTAGCTTGTAATTCTTCTCGTCAAAGCCAAACCATTTGAGATTTATTTTGGCATCGTCAATCGCTTTCTTGTCCTTGTCAATCCCGATTGCATTTATATTTTGCAAAAGAGCTTCCTGCATTATTGTTCCTATTCCGCAAAAGGGATCAAGAAGCGTTCCGTTGTTTTTTATTTCCGTGAGATTTATCAGTATTTTTGCAAGCCTCGGAGAAATTGAAAGTTCATTTCTTCTCACGGGCTTTTTCATGTCTCTTTCCTCAATTTTTTCATAATCGCTTGTTTCAGTTATTTTTCCGAAATTATTTTCAAACAGGAAATACTGGATATCAATATTCTTTGAAACAATATTAGGCACAAATTTCCCGCCTTGCAGTTTTATTGTTCCTGTTGGCTTCTTTTCAGTCGCCTTCAGCCCCTCATGCCTGAATCTTTTTTTCAGATAAAGCGAGATTTCATCAAAAACATCCGAATTGAAATCATGGAGGACATAATTAAGTTTATTTTCAGAGCCGGAATAAAGATTAATTTTGTCCAGTTCTTTAGCGATAGTCTTTGCATTCCCGCTTGCAATAACTTCTCCAACAGAAACAGTTCCGCCTAATTGCTGAACAGAATCCCTTGGAAGAATTTTATCCATATCCGCTAAAAATCCGTTATTGATTAATTCAATGGGCTTGAATTCAAGATTTTTTCTTTTCAGAAAAGATTTAATTTCTGCAATGGACAATTCAATGTTTCTTCCGAGGATGAAGAGGTATTTCATGATTTATTGATGAATTAGGAACTTAAAAAATTATGTTAATGAAAAGAATTGCCGGGTTTTATCATTAATATTTTCTATTAAAAATAAAATTTATTCCTTCTTCTTTGAAGCCAGCTCGTTCCTCTGGTTGTATTCAATTATATCATTGATGAGTATTGACGCATTCTTTCTTGCCTGGTCAATTTTGTGGATGTTTGATTTTCCTTTCTTGAATTCCTCGCGCGTATAAATAATGTCTTTCAAAATTCTCAGATGCTGGGGCGAGAAATTCGCTTTTTTGACAAGCCCTTCAAAATCACGGACTAAAGCATTCTGCGATTTGTTCCCGAACATTCCCTTAAGAAGATTGAAAACATCCTTGTGAATCTCGTCAATTGTCTTGCTCTGCGCTCTCTTCTCAATCTGCTCCCTTAATTCTTTCAGCCTCTTGATGTAATCCTCTGTTCCCTGTATCATTTCATCAATTTCAGCTCCCTTTATTTCCTTGATTTTCTCATGCTCAAATTCTTTGTATTTGTCGACTATTTTCTCAAGAATATTGATGTACTTCATCTCAAGCATCTTTTCTTTTTCAACAAAAATCTCCTTCATGTATTTGACAGTTTCCCTGGGAGTCGGCGGAGGAAGCCCGTAAAGCATAAGCAATGCCTGACTTGGAGTTGTAATTCCGTAAAAAATATCATTGATAAGAATGTCCATCAATGCATCTTTTGCCCTCTTTATAGTCTTGTCTCCCATTGAAATAAACATGTCTATTGATTCGGGAGAGGGTTTCAATTTTCCCATTTTAAGAAGAACTTTCCATGGCATGAATGTTCCTCTGTCATAAAGCGGAACTCCGTCGCGGATAAATGTGAAAATAACAGGATTTGCATCCTTCACAGATTCCCAGAAATCAGTTAGAAGATAAATCTGCACATGAATAAGATTCTCCTTTACTCCTGCAATTGCATGCGCTTCTGAAACATATTGGTAAATAATTCCCCTCAATCTTTCCCTAAGCTCAAGCCTTGGCATTCTCTTGACATCAGTATCATTGATTATTATGAATGCATCCAAGTCAGAAGTCTTTATTGCAGAGCCGGTTATAAGACTGCCTCCGACAACATAACTGACAACATATCTTTCAAATTTCTGCAGCACAAGGCTCTTGTGTATTTCTGCAACTCGCAAAGCGCTTAGAAGCCTGGAATCATGCAGAGGGTAAGACATTGCAACGGCGCTCAAAAGTTCAAATTTGCTGTCAAGCCCCAGTTCCCACAAGTCAACAGGAGTCTTAACATAAATCCATACATTCTGTTTCTCTTTTTCAATCTCTTTTACAATCTCAATCTTTATCTTCGGAATTTCCTTCAATTTTTCTTCGGGAACAATTATGAAAAGATGAATTTTCTTTTGTAGTTTTTCAGATTCTTCCTTAGGCACATTTTCTCCTATTTCTTCCTCAATGAACAATTTTATTGACTGCGGAGGAAGAAGCCCTATTGCCCGCACAAAAGGAAATTTCTTGAGTATGAATGACTTCAGCTTGTTCATCTCTTTCTTCATTTTGTCCATGCTCTTCTGCATTTCTGTCTGGTCCGGCATGATTTGCCTGTTTGGAGAATAATTATTAGTCAGATTCATTTCAGGAATGTCATTTTTTTCTTTCTTGTCTTCTGCCATTATGCAAAATTCCTACAATGAAAAAACTCACGAGAGATATTTAAAGGTTATGCATAGAAATCAATTCACAGAAGATCCCTCTTTGCCTGTTCCAAAACCAAGCGCTTCTAATTTCCTCTTTTCCTCAATTGCTTTTAAATTGATGGTTGCTGTCAGGGAGTCTAAAGATGAAGGAAGAGCAATGTCCCCAATAGCCATTGAAAGATATGCTTTCAAAAATCTTTCAACCCGCTTTGGATTTTGATGATAAAATGCCATGAGTATCGGATCATCAATTAATATCCGGATTCTGTTATCATGATATTCCATGCTGATTTCTTCATAAGAGATTTCTTCTTCCATGAATTTCTCTTGTAAATTGCATATTTAAAACTAGTGAAGCGCCCTTATCGGAAGATTTTTAAGAATAATATCGCTTTTGATTTTAGGCTTTCTAAAGGGAGTCATGGTCCATTAGGCTAGCGGTAAACTGGCTCGTTTACACCGAGTATTCGGAGGTTCAACTCCTCCATGGACCACTCAAAATAAAGAGGCAAAAATGGAAACAGATGAAAAAACAAAGCTTTTGAAGGATTCAGAGATAAGCCTGTGGATTGACACTTATGATGATATCTTCTCTGACTTTGACCCGCGGGAATATTCTGAACGTGCTTTATCCCAGGACTTTCTTGAAGAAGCAAGAAGAGCAAGCAGGGATAAAAAAGAAGGAATTGAATTAATTTTCCTTGCTCCTAAGAACATAAGAAACCCTAAAACAGAAGCAATTGTCAAAAAAAGACTTAAGGAGCATTTCAAAAGGCATGCCCTTGGATTCAGAAAAGAAAAAATGAGGATAATCAATCAGGGAATAATCTTCTTTATTCTGGGAATTTTATTCATGATAGGAGCAACTTTCTTTATTGCAGGGCACCAGAATTTCATGATTACTCTCCTATCAGTTTTTCTTGAGCCTGGCGGATGGTTTCTGTTCTGGTCCGGGCTTCAGCTCATGATTTTTGAAGCAAGGGAGAAAACGCCTGATTTGGAATTCTACAGGAAGATGTCAAAAGCAGACATAACTTTCAGGGATTATTGAGAAAAGCTAAATGCGCCAATGTCGCGCTTCACTCAAACAGCGACTGAGATTATACCCATGAAATGCGCCACCCTGCTCGGCTGACGCAACGCAATTAACATTAAATAAAAGACTTATGCGCCACCCGAGAGTCGAACTCGGCCCACCTCGTGTTTGCGTTTACCTTTCCAAAAGGAAGGTGACGTGTCAGGAAACTTTGGTTTCCTACGCTTGGCAACGAGATATTCTACCGATAAACCAGCGGCGCTTAATTAAAGGAGAGATAGTCACTTTTTAAAATTTTAGAGATGTCTTTCTGCTGTAACTTCTTAATAATAACAGTATACAAATCTTTATAAATAAAATCCATGATAAAAAATAATTAAAATGGCTAAAAAAATAGCGGCAGTTTTGGCTTTGGCGGGCGCATTATTTGCAGGTGCAAATGCTTATGCCCAGAATAAAATAACAGATAATTCTTCTCCATCTTATTCAAAAAATTTAGAGGCAATTGCAAGCAGCGGGAAAGTAATAAGCACATTCACTCTTCCAAGCGTAAGAAAAGGCTATGAGGGAAAGCCTTTCACATATGAAGTTCTTGTAGGCACAGACAAAAACGGAAAAGAGGAGATTTATGCAAGAAGAAAAGATGAGCCTCAGACAATTTTCCTTTTATCAGCTTTCTATGATATAGGGAATAAAAAAGCGTATGGGATGATGCAGGATGAAATGATAAAGAGGGGAATACCTATGAACATGACAAAAGATTTTGTTGACAAAGTTCTTGTTTCATATGCTCAATATATCAGAAATCAAAATTTCTCTCAAAATACTGCGCAACAAGCAGAGAATATAAGGCAGATACCTGAAAGATTATACTTAAAACCCACTGATGTTTCATTGATGACTCCCAAGCCGGGAACATATAATGGAAATCCAAATAGTCTTCCTCTTCCCGAAATTCCTGCCCAGGCCTCATCTTCAGCAACAACTGCATCTTCTCCGGTTTCAACAAATGATCTTGAATTCATATTGGACGCATCAACATCAGGAGATGCTTTCGGCGGAAGAGCAGGATTAAGATGGAAAATCTCAGGAATGTTTGGATTAGGTTTCACAGCATCCGGAATGTATGGATTGCCTCAGACAGTATCTTCTTCAAAAACAGACCCAAGTCCTACAGGCAGATATTTTGAAGGAAGCATAATCAATGATAACAGAATAAAAGCAAGCCTTGACATTGAAGCATCTTTAGGCGACAAGAATGGGGGCATTTTCACAGGAATCGGCCCGATGATTCTTTTGTATAATGAAAAAACATCGGAAAAGATTAAAGATGCTTCAGGAAGCACTGTAAAATCAAATTACAATTCTGAAATGAAATTAACTCCGGGAATAGAGGGATATGTCGGTTATAGCATTAAGGGATTTAGAGTAGCAGTAACATATGATTCTTCGGGAAAATTCTTTGGAGAGCTTGGAGTTTCAATTCCTTATAATAATCCTAAAGATAAAAAATGAAAATCCTGAATTTTGCAATTTTATTCGCATTGTCTGTATTTCTCATTAGCAACGCAAGTGCTGTTGTCCTTACAGGAGTTTGGTCAAATAATGCAAGCTCAATAACTATAAATTCGGGAAATGCTGTAAGTTTCACAGTGGATTTTGGTTCAATGAATCCTCTGGTATCTATCTCTGAATCGCTATACAATTCAAATAATCAGCTTGTCTGGCAAAAATCATATTCAGGATTAACAGGAAGTTATGTATCGGATGTTATTCCTTCTTCTTATATTCCTGCCGGAAGTTATCAATTGATAGTCAATGGCAATGATGCCAAGAAATATCCTGACAGCGATACATTATCTCTCACAGTAAATCCCACTGTTCCCCCTGCAAACAATCTCCCTGTAATAACTTCTTCCCCTGTTCTTTCAGTTAATGAAAATTCTTCTTATTCCTATGATGTAAATGCAAATGACGCTGATGGAGACACATTGACATATTCTCTGGCAACAGCGCCTTCATGGCTTTCAATTAATTCCGCAACAGGCTTGATAACAGGAACAGCTCCCCTTGTTTCATCAAATACTTCTTATTCCATCACAGTGCAGGTTTCTGACGGAAAAGGCTCTGTTTCCCAGACATACACTTTGATAGTAAATAATGTTCCTGTAATTCCTCCTGCAAATAATCCTCCTGTAATAACAATTCTTGGGACAAATCCTCTTATAATACAGGCAGGTTTCTCATATATTGATGCAGGCGCAACAGCTTCTGATATTGAAGATGGAAATTTAACATCACGAATAATAACAGCTAATAATGTCAACACAAATATCCTTGGAAATTACACTGTTGTTTATTCTGTAACAGATTCTGCAAACAGCACAGTAACTGCAACAAGAAATGTAAGCGTTGTTGATACAACTGCCCCTGTAATAACAATTAATGGAGCAAATCCTTTGAGGATAACAAGAGGCGGAACATACACGGAATTCGGCGCAACAGCCACAGACAATCATGATTCAAGCGTGAGCGTTTCAATAGATTCTTCTTCAGTCAATACAACTTCTGCAGGAACTTATACTGTAACTTATACTGCAACAGATTCAAGCAATAATACGGCAACAGCAACAAGAACAGTGAATGTAGTTGCTCCTTCAAACAATAATAACAATAACGGAAATACAGTTTCTTCTGTTATTTCCCAATCTAGCCAGAATCAAGTCTCTGCTTCAACACAGGAGATTTCATCTCCAATAAATCTTGGAAAACAAAATCAATCTTCCAATGCATCAGATGTCTGGACATCTTTGCTCATTGTGATTTCTGTTCTTGTATTGGGCACATTAGTTGCATTAATCATTGTTGCGGGAAGGAAAAAATAATTTTATTTCTTAGATAAAGTTGCTTCATAATCAAGTTTTTGCATTAACTTTTTCTTAATTTTAAAATCCTTAAAAATCAGTATTCATTCCGGGAGGCATGTTCAACCCTGATTTCTTTTTTGAACCCGCAATAACATCATCAATTCTAAGAATCATTATCGCAACTTCGCTTGCGGAATTTATTGCCTGAGTTTTTATTTTGGCAGGCTCAAGTATCTTTGCCTGAAGAACATTCTCAACTTTATTCGTGAATAAATTCAATCCGGCATATCTTTCTCCCGCATCATGCTTTGCTTTCATCTCTGTAAGAATGTCAATAGGATCCATTCCTGCATTTTCTGCAAGCGTAAGGGGAATAAATTCCAGCGCCGATGCAAATTCCTCAACAGCCAGCTGTTCTCTCCCGCTTAATCCCTGGGCAAACTGCCTTAGTCTTTTTGCAAGTTCAATTTCCACAGCGCCTCCGCCGCCAACGATTTTTCCTGAATTCAAACAGCATGCAACATCCCCCAATCCATCCCGCATCGCTCTTTCAATTTCATCTATGACATGCTCGCTTCCTCCATGAATAAGTATTGTCATTGATTTTGGATTCTGGCATCCAGTCACATAAATCAGGCTCGTGTCTCCGTGCCTCTTTTCTTCAACAGCTTCTGCATTTCCGATTTCTCTTGAAGTAAGCTCATTAAGATTATTGACAATTTTCCCTCTTGTTGCCTTTGATATCTTTTCCATGTCATCTTTTGCAATCCTTCTGACAGCAAAAATTCCCTCTTTTGAGAGAAGATACTCTGCATAATCATCAATTCCTTTCTGGCAGAAAACAGCATTCGCTCCTGATGATTTTATCTTCTCAATCATTTCTCTTATGGAATCCTCTTCCTGCTCAATAAATCCCCTTAATTGTTCAGGGGAAGATATTGAAACTTTTGTGTCTATCTCAGGATTTTTAAGTTCAAGAGGAAAGCCGACAAGCGCTATTTTTGCATTATGAACAATTTGAGGCATGTCATGCGAAATTCTCTCTTTTTCAAAAACAATTCCTGAGATAAGCTCTGAATCTTTTATTCCATCGCCCCTTATTTTTTCTATCTTGATGTTTTTCAAATCAACTTTCCCGTCTTCCTGTATCTGCTTTACAGCTCTTACAAGTATATCTGCGAATTTTTCCCTTGAATCTTCGGCGCCCTTGCCTGTCATTGCAGTCATTGCAATCTGCTTAAGGATATCTTCATTCTCTGTTCCTATTCTCAATGCAATTTCATCAAGAATTTCCTGTGATTTTTCAGCAGCCATTCTGTAGCCCTTGGTTATGACAGTTGGATGAATCTTCTGATCCAGAAGCTTTTCAGCATTCTCAAGAAGTTTTCCT
>DATJPO010000031.1:0-5122 GCA_035506395.1 Candidatus Omnitrophota bacterium | reverse complement strand
CAATTCCTGACATCAGGAACAGGAATAGCAGTAATAGCAGGATTAGTTGTTGTCGTCATAGCTGTTGTGATTTTCTCAATGAGAAAAAGAAAAGCAAATGCTTTTCCAACATCTGAATAATTCTTTATAATCATATATTTTCAATAACACTAATGCTTTTTAAGTTGAAAATTTGATTTTATTCATGCGGGTTTATGTTACAAAAAATACAGAATATCCTGTTTTTGATGCTAATGGTATTGAAGCAATAATGGCGGTTAAAGGAGAAAATAAAGATAGACTCTATGGAATATTGGGCTTTTATGATGATAATACTCCTATAGTAATAACTCAAGGTTCAATTACTTTAAATTTTTATTCCAAAAAAGAAGGAGGATTAGAGCGAATAACTCCTGAGGATTTGCCAAAGCTTCTGGATAAGACTGCAGAAAGAGGAAAGTCTATTGTATCAAGATTACTAACCGAAAGAGGAGAATTTGCGCCAATTGAAACTCCTTGGGTTATGATGGTAACTTCTCCAATTCAAGAAATTAGAGAATGATACACAACTCTTAAAAACTCATTCTTCCCTGTATTTTCGTAGACTAGGTTGGCGGGTTAGCCCTCCGCTATTTGCAAACGGGCTTCATGGCAGACTGCAAGGAGGACGTGAAGAAGGAGTTAATAGTCCCTATTCCGGACGTTGAGATTTTGTCTGCCTCGATCTTGCAGGTGCGAAATGGGTCAGGCCTTGATCGGAGCAGCCCTAAACATTTGTTAAGGTGCTTGGCAGGTCGCAGAATTGAGAATGGTTAGGAAAACTCTTTAACGAATTCACAGCAACCCTCCGGGTCTACAAAAATTAATAAACATATAAAACAATGTTATATCATGCCAAAAAAGAGCGTGAAAAAAGAAATTAAAAAAGAAAAACATCCTCTGGCAGGATTTATTCTTTCAATATTCGCATTCATATTCAGCTGTGTTCCTGTAATCGGACTGGTGCTTTCAATTTTAGGAATAATTTTCTCTTCAATAGGACTGAAATCAGGAAAAAGAGGATTTTCAATTGCAGGATTGATAATCAGCATCTTCTCCATCATAATTGCCCTGATTGTGCTTTTTGCAGTTATCCTTATTCTTGCAATAGGGTGGAATGTCCTTATGGGCGCTTATATTGATTAGATTTCTGACAGAGAACAAATTTATTAATTCATTTTATTTTATTAATTCATGCAGAATAAAAGGGGGCAATTTTATCTCATTGCAGCCATAGTCATCATTGCAATTGCAGCAGGGTATGTCACAATTTCAAATCATGCATCGTCAACTCAAAACAAGGACATTTATTATCTAAGAGATGAAATCAGAATCGAAAGCGCAAGGACAATGGATTATGCGGCATCAACAGGGGCTAATTTCAAGACAACCATGATGAATCTTTCGGAACAGTATACAAACAATACTTTCGGGGATAATTTTTATTTTATCTTTGGAACAGGGACTGCATCAACTTTCCTTTCTTATCAATCATATAATGCAACAATTGCTTTTAATGGCGCAGACAGGACCGGAATCATCGGAACTGGAAAAGTGTATATTGAAGATTTCACTCCTGTCTCCAATCAGGCAAATGTCAGCATAAACGGAAACAATTACATATTTAACCTTGCAGCAGGTAATAATTACAGGTTTATAATATCAAACAATAAAGGAGGGAATTATACTGTAACAGGATGAAAAACAAGCGCGGAGTCAGCGAAATCATCGGATATGTTCTTTTAATCGCAATCGTCGTCGTAATAAGCATATTTGTATATCAATGGCTGAAATCTTATGTTCCTCAGAGCGCATTAACATGCCCTGACGGGACAGCTGTTTCAATTTCGAATTACAAATACAACTGCGCGGCAAATGCAAATAATTTAAGTTTCACATTATCAAATGACGGGACATTCAGCATTGCAGGATATTTCATTCATGCATCCAATAATTCAAACCAGACAATAGCAACAATTGACTTATCGAATTATTACACAGGGCCGGGTGACAATGGCGGGGGAAGCATTCTGCTTGGCGCAGGGAATAATCTTGAACCAGGGCAGGATGAAGGAATAGGAAGAAACACTTTCAATCTTTCAATGACTCCTGCAATTAAAACAGGAACCCTAACAGAACTGGAAGTAATACCCATCAGATATGTCGAATACAACGGAAAACAAAGAGTCGCAAACTGCGGGAATGCAAAGATAAGCATATCCCTGTCATGCAACTGATAAAAAATTTATAAATTGCCTTTTACATATAATAGCATGAAAAAGAAGGGTGTATCGCCCATTATTGCAACTGTTCTTCTTATAGGGCTTGTTATTGCTCTCGGCACAATTGTCTTCATATGGTTCAGAAGCTTTACACAGGAGGCTGTCACAAAATTCAGCGGCGAAAATGTGGAACTTGTCTGCGGAGATGTGCAGTTTGAAGCAAGCTACACGAATGGAAATCTGGCAATATCAAATACAGGAAATGTTCCGATATATAATTTCAGCGTAAAAATTGACAGCGGCAATGGGCAATATACAACACAGAATCTAAATGATTTGACAGGAAGCTGGCCGAAGGTGGGATTAAGAGCTGGCGGAGTTTTCTCAGGAAATGTCCAGACATCGGGAGCTGTTCAGCTTATTCTGATTCCTATTCTCAGGGGAAGCATAAGCAGCGGTGATGAAAAATCATATACCTGCGGAGACAGATACGGACAGACAATTTCTGTCTGAGGCATCCTTACCTTGAACTATCAAAAAAAGAGGCATTACATATGATAATTAAAAAGAATAAATCAGGAATTTCAACAATCATTGCGACACTTCTCCTTGTTGTCCTGACAATCATCTTGATTGCAATTGTATGGGTTGTTGTGAACAATCTTGTCAGGGGAAAAATATCGCAATCAAGCGCATGCTTCGGGAATTTTGACAAGGCAACGCTTGACAGCATGTATTCCTGCTATGACAGCAATGCAAATGAAATGCATTTTTCTCTTAATATAGGAGATATAAGCGTGGACAGCGTTCTGGTATCAATTTCAAGCCCCAGCAGGACAAAAACAGTCACAATAACGCAAACTTCGCAAACAATACCCGGACTGTCTTATCTTAATGGCACGACGATTGTAAAACTGCCTGATCAAAATTCAGGAATGACTTATATTTATGACTGGAATGGCTCGGATGTTCCTGATTCAATCCAGATTTCGCCAACAATACAGGGGCAGTCATGCTCTGTTTCTGATTCCATAACAACCATTGACAACTGCCTTCTCTAATCATTAATTATTTAAATTAAATTTTGCTTACAATAGCATGAGTAAAGAGAGGAAAAAGGGGATTTTCTTATTCGGAAATAAGATAGTGAATCGCTATGGGCAGGTATGGATTGAGACAGTTATTTACACTCTTATAGCAATAGTAATCATAGGACTTGTCCTTGCTTTTGTCCAGCCGAAAGTTCTTGAACTAAGCGACAAGGCAACAGTGCAGCAATCTCTTTCCATGATGAGCGAAATAGACAATGTCATACAAACTCTTTCGCAGTCGGGAACAGGGAATACAAGAAAAATTGAAATAAATCTCAAATCAGGCTCGCTGGAAATTGACGGGATAAATGACCAGATTGTTCTTACAATGGAAAGAAGCCATTATCAGCTCAGCGAACCAGACACTCCTGTAAATTACGGCAGCATTAAAGTTTACACTCATGCTGTAAATGACCTGAACACAATCAACATGACTCTGGCTTACCCGCAGTATAATCTTACATATGGAAAAGCAGATGCGATACAAACAATAACGCAATCATCAACTCCATATAATCTGTTTGTAACGAATAACGGAGGTTCAAAAATAAATCTGGATTTTGTTTTAGGATAAAATGGCACAACAAGAACAAAAAGCGGGAATTGAAAATTTCCCTAAAGTAGAAATTGATTTTTCCCCTCAAATTCCGAAGATGAACAAGATTGAAGACAAGACAAAAGTCGACATAAGATACTGCCTCATTTCTCCCTTTGCGTTTGCGCATATTTACTGGAATCCTGAAATTTATGAAATTGTCTATGAGCTTGAAGAGCCTCTGCTGAACAAAAAAGAGGAAGATTACAGAAAGAGAATACTCAATGCAATGAAAGAAATGATTAATTTTGATGTAATTGTTGAAAAAGATTTGCAGGGGCTTCTGGATTACATTGACCAAAGGCTGAGATTCCTCGCTGTTGAGCTGGGAATTGACATGAATTATGAGAGCTACAGGAAAATCTATTATTATTTATGCAGGGACTTCATCGGATTCAACGAGATAGAACCTTTGCTGAGAGATTATTTCATTGAAGATATAGAGAACAACGGAACAGATGCCCCTGTTTACATTGTCCACAGACTTTACAGAAACATGAAAACAAATGTCATTTTTCAGGATAATGAAAAGCTTGAGGGCTTTGTTGAAAAACTCGCTCAAAGAACAGGGCAGTATATTTCCTATGCAAATCCTATTCTAGACGGAAGCCTGCCTGACGGAAGCAGAGTAAATGCAACTTATACAAAAGACATAACGAGCAGGGGGCCGACATTCACAATAAGAAAGTTCACTAAGGAACCATGGACTCCCCCGCAGCTTATTTCATTCAACACCATGAGCCCTGAAATGATTGCATATTTATGGCTGCTTATACAATACAAAATGAACATTCTTATCACAGGAGGAACGTCATCGGGAAAAACAACTCTTCTTAATGCAATCGCATTCTTCATTCCGCCTGAAGCAAGAGTAGTAAGCATTGAAGATACAAGGGAGCTGAATCTCCCCCGTGAAAACTGGCTTCCAAGCGTTTCACGTGCGTCTTCAGGAATAAAAGGCGTTGGAAGTGTCAGCCTGTTTGATTTGCTTAGAAGTTCATTCAGGCAAAATCCGGATTATGTCATAGTTGGAGAAGTCAGAGGGAGGGAAGCATCTGTCTTATTCCAGGGAATGGCATCGGGGCACTCTTCCATGAGCACTATTCACTCGGACTCTGTTGAAAGTGTAATCAGAAGGCTGGAAACTCCCCCAATTGAACTGCCCCCCACCCTTCTTAACGTTCTTGACTGCGTCT
>DATJPO010000030.1:0-4917 GCA_035506395.1 Candidatus Omnitrophota bacterium | reverse complement strand
TAGCGGGGATTATTTTGTCTATATACCTGAATTTATATTTCAGCTTGCACTGCTCAAATGTGGATAATTTTGAGTGAGAATATATTTCAGGCATGATTGGCTAAAAAGAAAAAGAGATTATAAATTTTTAGGGGATTTTATTTTATATCTTCAATTATTACTTCAATATGGGCAATCTTGCACCTGGAACAAGGAGAGTCATCTATTTTCTCAGCATGATAAACAATATCTTTAACTCTGTATTGTCTATTGACTCCCAAATAATGAATACTTGCCCCTACTGGAGGTAAAGATCCTGTAACTCTATCCAATACCTGCAATGTTCTTTTATTAGGTTCTCTTTCACTCAAGAAAACCAAATCATAATCAACTTGACATTCTGCCATTGATAAAAATTAAGTCTTATGCTTTTTAACTATTATTATCCTAAGAAATATATTTATTCCTCTCCAATCCCGTTCTCCATGCGGACTAAATCAGTGACGTGGTCCTCGTTCTGAAGTTTTACAATTCTCACACCCTGCGCAGCTCTTCCCATCACTCTTATAGCATCAAGATTTGTCCTTATAACCATTCCCTTTGCAGTTGTTATGATAATATTATCCTGAGGATGTATTGAAACAGTTGTGACAATATCGCCTGTCTTGTCTGAAATTTTTAAATTGATAACTCCTTTTCCGCCCCTCGCAGTCTTCCTGTAATCGGGAACAGAGGTTCTTTTTCCATAGCCGTTTTTTGTTATTGTCAATACTTCCGGCGTTCTTAATATCTCAAGGCTTACAACTTCATCATTAGGCTCCATTCTTATTCCTGTGACTCCGTAGCTTGTCCTTCCCATCAGCCTTACCTCATCGCTGTTGAATCTTATTGCCTGCCCTTTCTTGCTTGCAAGCAAGACTTCTTCACCGGCTTTTATAATCTGCACATCAATAAGAGAATCAGTATTGTCTTCAGGAAGATTGATTGCCCTTATTCCGGATGCTCTTGGCTTTGCGAAAAGGGAGAGCGCAATTTTCTTGACAAAACCTTTCTTCGTCGCCATGAACAAAGAATCATTGAAATCCGTTACAGCAATTATGTTTGTAATGTTCTCTTCTTTCAAGCCGATAAGATTAATGAGGGCTTTTCCTTTTCCATATCTGTCCGCTTCCGGAATTTCATAAGCTTTCAAAAATAAAACTCTTCCCTTGGATGTAAAGAACATCAGATAATCATGCGTTGAACAGCTTATTATTTGCTTGACAAAATCGCCTGTCGCCAGATTATTCCCGATAACTCCTTTTCCGCCCCTCTTCTGCTCCTTGTAAGTATTGACGTCCATCCTCTTGCAATATCCTTTATCAGTTACGCTGATGATTACTTCTTTTTTCTGGAC
Organism: Candidatus Omnitrophota bacterium; assembly: GCA_035506395.1. Taxonomy (GTDB): domain Archaea; phylum Nanobdellota; class Nanobdellia; order Pacearchaeales; family GW2011-AR1; genus JAKLIN01. The sequence continues at coordinate 3,542 of DATJPO010000030.1, read as the reverse complement.
TAGGTCTTTTTCAGCGATTTCATTTATTCTCTTTACAACCTGCGTCTTTCTTTCATCGCCGTATTTTTCTTTCAGGGATTTTACTTCCCTGACGATTATCTTAAGAATTTCTTTTATGTCGGCAAGTATTTTCTCATATTCAGCAATATTAATCTTAAGCTTCTCATTTTCCTCTTTAAGCTTGTCCTGCTCAAGAGCAGTCAATTGCCTTAATTTCGTTTCCAGAATTGCTTCTGCCTGCCTTTTCGTGAAATTAAATTTCTTTATGAGATTATCTGCAGCTTCTTCCCGTGATTTCTTTATGATGGCGATAATTTCATCCAGATGCTTTAATGCAACAAGAAGCCCTTCAACAATTTCAAGCCTTTCTTTGGCTTTTTTCAGATCGTATTTTGTCCTCAGAGTAATTACCTGCTTTCTGTATTTTACATATTCCTCAATTATATGCTTCAAATTCAAAACTCGCGGCTGTGCCCCCACAAGAGCAAGGAAGTTGGCATTGAAAGAATCCTGCAGTCTTGTATATTTGTAAAGAGTGTTGCTGGTATATTTTGAGTTCACGCCTTTTTTCAATTCCAAAACAATTCTTATCTTTCCTTTTGAAGATTCATCTCTTAAATCAGAAACTCCCATTAATTTTTTGTTCTGTATAAGGGATGCGATTTGCTCTACAAGTATGGATTTGTTGAGCATGTAAGGTATTTCCGTTATGACAATTCTTTCTTTTCCCTTGGATTCCTCTGTTGTAATCTTTCCTCTTAGAATCAATCTTCCTTTTCCTGTCCTGTACAAATCAACAATATCGCCTGATACAACTCCGCCTGTTGGAAAGTCGGGGCCTGTTACAATCTGGCTAAGCTCCTCAATTGTGATGTTTTCATTCTTTATGTATTCAATAATAGCGTCACAGATTTCAGACAAATTGTGGGGCGGAATATTTGTCGCCATTCCCACTGCAATTCCCGCTGCACCGTTGATTATCAGATTCGGCAGTTTTGATGGAAGCAATTCGGGTTCTTTCAGTGAATTGTCAAAATTAGGGGCGAAATTGACAGTTTCTTTGTCAATGTCCTCAATCATCTCATTTGAAATTTGTGCGAGTTTCGCTTCTGTATAACGCATTGCTGCAGGAGGATCGCCGTCAATGCTCCCGAAATTACCCTGCCCGAATATAAGAGGATATCTCAAAGAAAATTTCTGCGCCATTCTTACAAGAGCATCATAAACAGCAACATCTCCATGAGGGTGATATTTACCAAGAACATCTCCCACAATTCTCGCTGACTTTTTCGTCTGCTTGTTTGACTGCAATCCTATCAAGTCCATTGAATAAAGGATTCTTCTCTGCACAGGTTTTAAGCCATCTTCAACAGAAGGCAATGCACGGGAAACAATTACAGACATCGCATAATCAAGATAAGATTTCTTGACTTCTTCTGCAATTTCAGTATTGATAATTCCTTTTTCGCCGTTTACAGATGAGCCGCTTTTTATGCGTTCTTCTTTTCCTTCACTGCCTTCTTCATCAGCAGTTTCATCAACACTTTCATCATCTTCCAGCCCTTCCTCTATCTCTTCTTCCTGTTCATCCAAATCCTCATTCATGTCTTCCTCAAAATCATCATCTTTTGCCATTAGATTACCTCCGCTCCATTTTCATCAAGATATTTCATGAATTCGTCCTCTGTGAGCTCTTCTTCTTTTACATCTCTTCCTTTCCATCCGCAGTTCTTGCATTCCCATTCTCCGGTTGCCTTTCCTTCCTCGCCATTTAGAACAACAGAAACTTTGTTGCTCTTGCATTTTGGGCATAGCCTTATCTTGAAAGTCTTTCCCTTTTCTTTCTTTTTCTTGATGCCTTTCTTTTTTTCATAGGCTTCTTTTGAATCAAATCCTTCTCTTATCCAGTCCGGTGTTGATAATTTTCCCATTTTATTTTGTTTCATTCTCCCACCTTTCAGTTTGATTATTCCATGTTATGTTCTGCCCAAAACAGCTGTAAACAGAGCAGTCTGCAAGTGCATTGGTAAAAATATTGTCTTTTGAATCATAGCAAAATTTCCCCACGGGTGCAAAGCTTTCATTCATGCAGAAATATTTTTCATAAGAAAGGCATTGGCAATTATTAGCCAGCCAATTCTGGTAATTTTCAGCTTCCTGCTTCTGTTGTTTGGCATCATTACTATTAATCATATTTTTAGTAAGAATAAATGCAGATGCAATTATCATTAAAGCAACAATTCCTGAAACAATTATAATCATTCTTTTTGCAATTTTCTTTTTCATTTTAAATATCTAATTTTGCCTCTTTTGCATTTCTTGAAATGAACAGTTTTCTTTCATGGACGTCCGTTCCCATCAGCATCTCAAAGACATGGTCAGCTTCAACAGCATCTTCAATAAATATTTTTTTCAGCCTTCTTGATTTCGGATTCATGGTTGTATCCCAAAGCTGATTGGAACTCATTTCTCCCAGACCTTTGAACCTCGTGACATGGCTTGTTCCAAGCTCTTTTGTCGTCTTCTTTAATTCCTCATCAGAATAAACATAATAATCTTTTTTCTTTCTTATCCTGAAAAGAGGAGGTAAGGCAGAATAAATATGCCCGTTTTCAATAAGCTGCGGCATGAACCTGAAAAAGAATGTAAGCAAAAGAGTCTTGATATGCTCTCCGTCTACATCAGCATCAGCCATTATTATGATTTTATTGTATCTCAAATCCTCTGCCTTGAATTGATCCCCGCTCCCTGTCCCTATTGCAGTAATCAAGTCCATTATTGCTTCGCTTGAAAGAGCCTTTGAAGGATTTACTTTCTCAATATTCAAAATCTTTCCTCTCAAAGGAAGTATAGCCTGGAATTCCTTGTCTCTTGCCTGCTTGGCGCTGCCTCCCGCGCTTTCTCCTTCTACAATATACAACTCAGTATTCTCTGTTTTCTTTGAAGAGCAATCAGCCAGTTTTCCCGGCAGTCCGCTCCCAAAGCCCAAGGCATTTTTTCTTCTTACCAAGTCTCTTGCTTTCCTTGCAGCCATTCTCGCACGGGCGGCATCAACAGATTTTGAGATAATTTTTTTTGCAATGGCAGGATTTTCCTCAAAAAATTCAGAAAGAGAAGCGCCTACAATTGATTCAACAAGCCCCTTGACTTCGGAGTTCCCGAGTTTTGTCTTTGTCTGTCCTTCAAATTGAGGGTCTGGAATTTTCACGCTTATAATGGCTGTCAATCCTTCACGAACATCTTCGCCTGAAATGCTCTCTTCTTTTTCTTCTTTAACCATTTTATTTTTCTTTGCATAATCATTAATGACTTTTGTCAAAGCAGACTTGAATCCGGAGACATGCGTCCCGCCTTCAACAGTATTTATGGTATTTACAAAACCGAAAATATTTTCCTGATAACCTGTATTATACTGAATGCAAACCTCTGCAATTATTCCTTCAGATTCCCTCTTGAAATAAACTGGCTTGCTGATTGCCTCTTTAGCCTTGTTTATCCATTTTATGAATTCGATAAGCCCGCCTTCATAATAAAATTCAATT
>DATJPO010000029.1:0-3208 GCA_035506395.1 Candidatus Omnitrophota bacterium | reverse complement strand
GAAAAAGAGCTTCGCAGTCCGGAAGGGAGAAGAAGAACCGCAGAAGAGCAGATTAACACAGCAAATGTGACAACATGGGACGATTCAATATCAAATCTTGTCCAGATAAAAGAAAGAGCAGACAGGATGATAAGAGATACAGAAGGAAATTATAATGTGATTATGCAAAAGCTTGCATCCGGAGCCGGATTTGAAGACTTGAATCCTGTTGAAAAAGAAGTTTATAACAGATATCAAAATGCCGGCTTGGAATTGAGCGATATACAAAGGCATTTGTCAGCGCAGTTTGAAAAAGCATTCAAGTATGCGCCTGAAGAGCATAAAAAAGCAACGCAGGAAGAGCTGATAAAAATCTCAAATGAATATAAGGAACAGCTTTCCCGCACGCATAATTTGTCAGGACAGTCAAAAGTTATTGATAAATTAATGAGAGATTTGGGTCCTACTGAATTGGAAGGGCATGAACTGAGAAGAATCCGTCCTCCGGAAGTTTACAGACCAGTAGATGATTTCGCAATTGACAAGACAGCAACGACATTTGCGAATGTTGCTCTCGCAGGATATAAAAAATTCGGGCCGACAGCTCCGATAGTAAGCGTTGAAAATCCTCCTGCTGGTTTTGGTTTGGCAAGAGGGGAAGATTTGAAAAATCTTATTGAAAAAGCAAGGGCCAAGTTTGTTGAAACAGCAGTAAAAGGCGGAATGTCTGAATCAGAAGCCAGGTCCGCAGCTGAAAAAACTCTTGGAGTCACATGGGATGTCGGGCATATAAACATGCTTAGAAAATACGGATACTCTGAAAAAGACATAATAAAAGAATCTGAGAAAATTGCGCCTGTTTTAAAGCATGTTCATCTTTCTGATAATTTCGGATTTGAACATACTGAATTGCCTATGGGAATGGGAAATGTTCCCATAAAAGAGATTATGGAAAAACTTGGAGAAAAAGGATATGAAGCTGCGAAAGTTATTGAAGCAGGACAGTGGTGGCAGCATTTCAAGGCATCCCCCTTTCAGCCGACGCTTGAAACATTTGGCTCTCCAATCTATGGAATAAAAATGCAGCCGTATTGGAATCAGGCAGTCGGGACAGAAGGATATTTCAGCGGATATGGACAGATGCTTCCGTCAATAAATTATGAAACAATGGGCTCTGGTTTTTCAATGCTTCCAGCAGAACTCGGCGGACAGAGGCAGACAGCAGGACGAAGCCGGCTTTCAGGAAATCCTATGGAGTAATCAAATATATTTAAAAACTAAAATATATATTCTAATATATAAAAGATGGCGAGAAAAAATTCTAAAAAAATTGCGGCAATCTCCGGAAATGAAGACAAAATGCCCCCTAAAAAAATGCATAAAATCAGGCACAAGCTTCTTAAGCCGAAAGTGCATCATAAAAAAGCAGCTAAAAAAGGCGGGAACTCCGGAAAAGTCAGGCTCAGCCACAAGGATTTTCCATCTCTTAATATTACAAAAGACAGCGAGATAGCGATGGATTTTGCAGTGAAAACCTACGAGAGATTCAACAAGCTTGTGAAATCAATTGTTCTTTTCGGTTCAACAATCAAGCAGACAGCTGTTGTCGGCTCTGACATTGATATCATTGTGATAATAGACGATGTTGCGATAAATTGGGATCAGGAACTGATTTCATGGTATAGGGAAGAGCTGGATAATATCATAAGAAAAAATCCTTACAAAAAAAGTCTTCATGTTAATACAATAAAATTAAGCACATGGTGGGAAGATTTGATGAGGGGAGACCCCATGCTGATAAATGTTTTAAGATACGGAGAATCAATGATTGACATGGGCGGATTTTTTGAGCCCCTCAAATTCCTTCTTCTTCAGGGAAAAATACGCTCAACGCCGGAAGCAGTATATTCATGTCTTCAGCGTGCGCCTCAGCATTTTTTGAGAAGCAAGTCGGCAGAGCTTGGAGCAATTGAAGGATTGTATTGGGCAATGGTTGATGCAGCTCATGCAGCGCTCATTTCTAGAAATGTTCTTCCTCCTTCGCCGGAGCATATTCCTCTTAATTTAAGGGAAACTTTCGTCAATGAAAAAAGCCTTGACATGAAATATGTAATGTGGTACAGGGATTTGCTTTTCCTTTACAAAAAAATTTCCCACGGAGAACTCGCTGATTTGAAAGGAGTTGAAATTGACATGTGGCAGTCAAGAACAGATGAATTCATGAGAGTCATGGCAAAACTTGTTGAGGATGCTATTTCAAACGGGAAAATTAATCTGAATCTTGAAGAGGAAGAATCAAAAGCAGAGGAAGAAAAAAAGGAATAAATATCTCTAAGAAAAATTGCGAATGAAATGAGCGCTAATTTCTAAAGGAAAACTCCTTTATTTTCGCATCTCTTTCAAGAATATCCCTTAATTCCATCTCGACGGCAGTCATTTTTGCTTCAGGAGTTTTAATATTTTCTTCGGAAATTTCAGCATTTTTTGCGGAAGAAGCGGGTTTCATTTTATTTTTTGCTTCCCTTTTTGCTGCCAGTATCAGCAAGAATCTTTTCAAGTCCTGCAGCAAGTCCTTTGTTTGCTTCATCAAGCAAGCCCTTTACTTTGTCGTTAGTGGTAAGAGTCATGCATGTAGCGGTAACATGCGCCGCTATTTCTTCACCCAATTGTGCAACATAAATTGGCTTGTCCCCCTGCATTTTTCCGATTATTGCTTTCAGTCCTTCCAGGATTCCTTTTGCACTTTTTGAGCCTACATACTTAAGGGCATCTTCAACAGTTATTCTCTGGAAATCATATGCGAGAATCTGCCTTGCTGTTTCCTGCAGGTAAGGAGAAGTAATCGCTCCGCCTTCTTTTGCCAGTTCAGGAAGGAATAATCTTTCATAAACATCCTGTGAAGGAGCCTTGCTTATTGTTTTTCCATACATTGCGCCTGCAATTTGCGAAAGCTGTCCGTATTGTTCAGAAGTCACTAATTTAGGCAAAGCATAATTCCAATAACCGCTGTTAGGATCAATGCTCATCAAAGCTGATTTTCTTCCTTTGGCCATTTCAGCTTCAATTTCTTTCTGTGTTGGTTTCTTGTTTTTATCAGCCATTTTATTTTATCCTCGCCTCCAAATTTCCATCTTCAGCGAATAATGCCTGAAACTGTGATCTTGCCTTTTGCGGAGAAACCTTTTTTGGAGGAACAAAATTTCCGGCCAGGCTGTTTTTTGCCCCATTT
>DATJPO010000028.1:0-9456 GCA_035506395.1 Candidatus Omnitrophota bacterium | reverse complement strand
AGCCAGATTTCGGGAGTTTTGAAATGATTAAGCAAAAGAAAGATATTTTTTCAGAACTGAAAAAAACAATCTCAAATGAGAAAAAAATCGTTGATGAAATGACCTCTTTTCTTCACCAGACATTAAATGCAAAGGAAGGATTTGAAGGAGTTTCCTCCCAGATAAACAATCTGAAGCAGAAATTGCTTGAAGAGAATGAAAAGATTCCTGCAATGGCTGAGAAATTCAATCTTATGAGAAAACTGCATGAGCATATGCAGGAGCAGAGAGAGCAGAAAAAGGGTTTCTTCAAAAAAATGGAAGAGGAAGTGCATCTCGCAAGAGAATTCAGGATTTCCAGAATGGAAAGAAACGTCGTGAAAAGGCTTGAAAAGAAAAAAGCCGGAACTGAAAGAGAAAAAGAAAAAAAGCCAAGCAAATATGCCGCTGTTTCAAGCAAATTTTTTTCTGAATATGCACGTCCGCTTGTTGGCAGCAAGAATTTTGAAAATATGATAAAGGATTTGCTGAGAACAAACCTCGGGATTGTTCCTTCAGCTTATATTTCAATAATGCTATTCACAACTTTCATAACAGCTATTCTTTCTCTGGTTTTGGTTGGATTTTTTATTCTTTTTAATGTAAGCACAGTGTTCCCTTTTATAACCACTGCAGAAAATCTTATTCCAAGATTCCTCAGCCTGTTCTGGATAATTTTTGTTGTTCCGATATTTACTTTCCTTATATTCTACATTTATCCGACACTTGAAAGAAAATCCCTGGAAGGCAGAATTGACCAGGAACTTCCATTTGCAACGATAAACATGTCTGCCATCGCCGGCTCTAAAATTGAACCCACGAATATTTTCAACATAATTGTTTCAACAGGGGAATATCCCAGCCTTCAAACGCAGTTCACGAAAGTCATAAATGAAATAACAATTTACGGACATGATTTGGTTACAGCACTTAGAAATGCGGCAGACAGCTGCCCAAGCAAAAAACTTTCTGATTTGTACAACAGCCTCGCTACAAATATAACTTCGGGAGGAGATTTGGGAGAATTTTTTGAAAAACGCTCTGACTCGCTTTTGCTTGATTACAGGCTTGAGAGGGAAAGATACACGAGGGCTTCTGAAACTTTCATTGATATTTACATCAGCATTGTAATTGCAGCGCCAATGATTTTAATGCTCCTGCTTATGATGATACAGGTAAGCGGACTGGGGATTTCATTGACACCGGCAACACTTTCATTGCTTATGATCTTGGGAGTTGCAGGAGTGAATTTCGTATTCCTGATGTTCCTCAGATTAAAACAGCCAAGCCAATAAAAAATGGAATTCAAAAACACGCATACATTTGGAATAATTACAGGACTTATCTTAATCGGAGTTTCATTTTTATTCATTAATACAAATTTTTTCTTCCTGGTTATGGGACTGGGAATAATCTTCGGCACGCTGCCTTTTGTGCTTTCGGTAATTCAGGAAAACAAGATTAATACAGAAAAAGAGGAAATGTTCCTGGAATTTGCAAGGGATTTAGTTGAAAGTGTAAAAAGCGGGACTCCCATAAACAGAAGCATTGTCAATGCAAAAGATTCCCCGTATGGCGCATTAAGCCCTAACATAAAAAAACTTGCAAATCAGATTTCTATCGGCATTCCCTTGAAAACGGCACTACAAATTTTCTCCGAGGATATTCATAACAGAACTATTTCAAGAGCGCTGACACTTATAGGACAGGCTGAAAAAGCAGGAGGAGACATAGGGAAAATCCTGGAGTCTGTTGCATCTGCTGTAAGCATGTCCGATAAATTGGGAAAGGAGAGAAAATCCTCCGCATCAACACTTATCGTTCAGGGTTATGTAATTTTCTTCATTTTCCTCATTATAATCCTCGTGATGCAATACAAAATTATTCCACTGATTTCTACTTTTAATACAAGCGGACTTGCGGCAGGAGGACAAGCTTTTGGCAGTCCCATAGCGATAACGGGAGGCGGCAGCACATCCCTCAATCCAAATGAATTATCACAGTCTTTCCTTTATCTTATTCTTGTCCAGGGGCTTTTCAGCGGGCTGACAATAGGAAAATTATCAGAAGGAAGTGTTAGAGCAGGAATAAAACATTCATTCGCATTAATGATTATCTCGTTTATTGTAACGACGGGCTCAACAATCTTGTTTGGGTAAGAACCAAGGTTCCTAATACCTCCTATCGCTGATGCTGACGCTCAAACCAAGGTTCCTCAATAATTTAATAAACATCTCCTACATTTTTATTCCATGAATAAAAGAGGAATAAAAAACAAGCGAGGTTCTCACATCGATGTCATATTATCCTTTGTCATATTTGTAAGTTTCCTGATACTGCTTTATTCATTAATACAAGCCAGTGTTATGGGAGAACAAAGCAAAAACAGTGCATTGGATTATTTAGGGAATCAGATAATTCAGAATTTAAGCAGTAAAAATCTGACTATGATAAGCATTTATCTTTCTCCCCAGAATTCAAGACCCTGCCTGGCATTGACAGGTTTCATGGCTAATGCAGGAATCAGTTCAATGAGACTTGTCCTGAAAAATTCCACAGGCACAACCTTTCCTTCATACAAATCAGGAAATGATTTATACATAGACATGTCCCAATTCCAAAACTCAAGATTATTTTACGCTTATTACTCCCCGGATTTTAATTTGATTTCTGACAATACTCTTGGCACCTGCAATCCTGCACTTCTGGTAAATCCTCCGAACAATCCACCGAATATTTATTCAATCAGCTATGAAGAGCCTTACACTTCCAGTTATGTCTGGGGAGGCGATATAATTTCCCTGATAAACCTGACAAATAATAATTATGATTCTGTCAAAAATGGATTCAATGTTGCAAAAACAGATAATTTCAGGTTTGATTTCATTTATCAGAATAATACCAAGATAGGCATGGCAAACAATCTTCCTTCTTCAGGGAGCATTTACTCAAAAACCCTGCCTGTAGTTTATATTTCAGGAAAAAATCTGGAGGCAGGGCAGTTAATTGTGAGCGTATGGTAGAAGCAGAGAAGTTACAGAAAAGTTATAATGAAAAAGAGGGGATATAATAAATGAAATTCAGAAAAAATAAAAAGGGATGGGTGAGGCTGGTGGAAGCATTTGCATCAGTGCTTCTTATAGGCACTGTCCTTATTTTGATTGTAAATCAGCAGAATCCAAAAGAAGACAGGATTCCGGGAATTGTCTCTGATTATGAAATTTCCATTCTTAGAAATATTGAACTGAATGAAACGCTTAGAAACAGTATAATAACTGCAAGCGCATCATTTCCGACAGATGTAAAAACACAGGTTGAAAGCCTTATTCCCCCCTCTCTTCTTTGTGCAACAGCATTATGCGAAACAAATGAACTCTGCAATTTTTCTGGTGCGAGCACGGGGGCAGATGTTTATGCGCAAAAGATTTTCATAACATCCACATTAACTTATTATCATCCAAAACAGCTTAAGTTGTTTTGCTGGGCTAAAACTTAAAATTAGTCATCAGAAACATGCCCTGAGGGCTCCTGCCAGTTTATCAAAGGCTTCAGGTGCTTCACAACTTTCACAGATTGTTTTTGCTTTTCCATTACTTCAAAAATATTCTTGTAAGCTTTTGGGGCTTCTTCAATAACTAAGTTTGTCTTTATTCCTTTCATTTCTTTTTTCATCTCATCTGTGCTGATTTCCCTCTTTGCCTGCGTCCTGCTCATTGCCCTGCCTGCACCATGCGAGGAAGAATTCAGGAATTTTGGATTTCCCAATCCTGTAACCAAAAAAGAACCATCCCTCATATTTCCGGGAATTATTCCGCGCTCTCCTTTTTTTGCAGGAGTCGCGCCTTTTCTATGAATAAATTTTCCTTTCTCAAGAATTGCATGATTATGATTTTTGTTTACCCAAAGAGAAGATGTTAATTTTTCGCGGAGAATTGCGCTTAATGCATCAATAACTCTTCTGCTTACTTCCATCCTGTTCAGCAAAGCATATTCAAGCCCAAAATCAAGAAGATTAAGATATTCTTTTCCTATCTCTGAATCAGCTTTAAGAGGAAAAGTTGCTTCAAAATTTTCTTCGCTGCCGGAGGTTTTTATCATGTACTTCTTTGCAACTCTGTGCCCCAAACCACGAGAACCGCAGTGAATTATAAGCCATACAAAATCATTGCTTTTCTGGTTTTCTTCCTCGTTTATTGAAATAAAATGATTTCCAGCACCTAATGTTCCCAAATCACGCAATCCGACTGATTTTATGAACTGGTAAACCTCATTGTCATGGGGATTTGCCTTGAATTTCTCGAGAAGCTGGTTGAATTTTTCTTTATTTTCATTGGAAACTGTATGCATCTTATTTACAACGCCCAACCCCATAGGAACTGCTTTTTTTACAGCATCATAAATGACGTCTGCGCGGGCTTTTATCTTTTCAAGAATATTTTTTCCCGAGATTTTAACAGCAATCATCCCGCATCCTATGTCATACCCTACCCATGCGGGAACAATATATCCTTTCGTCACGAGAACAGCACCTATTGGAGCGACATATCCGCGATGTGCATCCGGCATAAGCGCAGCTGAGACAACAAAATCCTGCGAATAGCATTCCCTGAACTGCCTCTCTGTTTCTTCATCAGGGTTTATCGAATAATCATATATCTTTTTCCCTTTCATTTTCTTACCTTCAGATTTCATATTGAAAATAAGGGCAGGAAATTTATAAAGGTTGAGAATTATAATTATTCAGAAGAGAGATATTAATTATTTTTTTCGTGCTTTTATAATCAAAGTTCCGGGAACTCTTGAAAGATGATTGAAACTGTATGGGTCTCTCTTACTATTTTTTCCATATCTGGAATTTATTCCAAATGAAGTATTTTTATCTTCTTTTATGGGTTCTGGTTCGAGTAATCTTTCTAAAGAAAATCCTGCCTGCAGAACTCCACCAACAATATCACTTATTGTTCTAAAAGAACCTTTCATCCTTGCAGTAATCCCTGCTTCGGGAAAAGAATAATTCCATTCTTTTTGGGACCTATCAAAATAATTATCTAAAACAAACTTATCTGTTGCTTCTTCCCATTGCCCAACTACTCTTACTGGATGATCTAAACTAAAAATAAAAATTCCTTCCGGAGTCAGGATTCTATAAATCTGTTGAAAGGTTTTGTTCATAGAATCTAAAGTTTTACAGTATTGCAAGGCATAAGCAGAAAATGCAATCTCAAATGAGTCGGGGTGGAAATATTTTTCAATCTCTTGAAAATCTCCTCTTATAAAATCTACTTTTACCCTAACTTTTTCAGCTAATTTTTTACCATAATCTAACTGTTCTTTAGATATGTCAAAAGCAGTTGAAATACTGCCATGTTGAGATAAAACTATAGAATTTTGCCCTGCACCAGAGCCCACCTCTATAACTCTTTTTCCATTTACATCTCCTAATAGCCCTAAAGTCTTTTCAGTAGGACATAAAGGACCCCAATGTACGTCCAAGAGGCCTATCTGATACCTCTGTTGATAGCTCTTAGAAATTCTATCCCATCCATTAGCCATTATTCTATCTTCCGTCATATTACCGTTAGAAAACTACATTTTATAAATTTTATTAATTACAGAGTAGTAAAATTTATAAGTTTGGGGGGCACTCTCTTTTTATGAAAGAATCGGCTTTTTATGATAAAGAGAAAGCGCAGAAAAGAGAAGATTTTTTTAGAGATAATACTCAGACTCCAACCGACATGAATGATTTCTTTTTCAGGCTTATTTATGATGGAACTTCTGCAGGTGCAAAGATACTGGATATAGGAACAGGAAATGCCTTTATTCTTGAACAACTAGCCCTAAGATATCCCTCTAGATATAGTCTATATGGTGTTGATATCTCTCCAGAAATGTTAAAAAAAGCAAAAAAAAGAACCTCTGGTTTAGACATTCAGTTAGTTTTAGGAGATAATATGGATCTCCCATTTCGATCAGGCTTTTTTGATGCAATCACTGCAAAGAATGTGACAAATTTCTCAGAGTCGGAAGTTTATCGAGTTTTGAATACTCATGGAAAATTCTTTTTTAGAGAATATGGGTCAGGAAAAGGACTGAGAGAGATAGCAGAAATCTTCAAAGGGAGATTAATAAGATCAAGATCTGCGGATTTTTATATTCAAGGATTAAAATCTGCGGGTTTTAAAAATATCACATTAAATGAATTGAATATTCAGAGAGAATATTCTTTTGAAGAATTATTACAGGTTATACAGTTATTTCCTTTTTTAGATTATATAGGAGAAAAAGAAAGAACAGAGATAAGATCTTATTTTGAAGGAAAGAAAAAAGTTCCAATTACTTCAGATCAAATAGTTATCATGGGGGAAAAATAAAATGGAAAAAAGGATAGGGCTCTTATTTGATGGTCTGCGAGCACCTTATGATGCATCGCATATTATCCAAGTAGCTAGCGCCTTGGAGAATTGTGATTTATACATTTCCGGGAATTCTATTAATCTGCAAAATAAAAAGATTATTTCAAAAATAAAATCTTGGGGAATTAACTCTTATCCCCCAATAGAAATTTTTCAAGATTTGACTGCTGCAGTTTTTGAATTACACAAGCGGGGAAAATATCTGATTGGAACATCTCCTCATGAAAGAAAATCATTATTTGATCTGAATTTGTCAGAAGGCAAATATGTATTCGTATTTGGAACAGAATCAAGTGGATTAAGCAAACAAAAAATCTCCAAATTAGATGAACTAGTCTGCATACCTACCAGCAAACAAGTTCCATTTTTAACTCTTCCAACAGTTGTTCCAATTGTAGCATATGAATATTACAGACAGCTTGGAGTAAAAAATGAAAACTTTAGATAATAAGGTAGTCTATCTTATAATGACTGGAGCAAAAAAATGCTCTATCATGCCTGGATTAATCAGGGAATTTCTCGGAGAAGGAGCAAGAGTTTATACTTTTCTGACAGACATGGCCAGAAAGATTGCAAATATAAAAGACTTTGAAATCTCAGGCAATGAAATATCCTTGGATTATTCCAAGAATGGTGAAGAGATACCTTTAGAGGATATTGTAATTGTTGCTCCTGCCACTTTTAATACAATAAATAAAGCTGCTCAGGGGATAGCAGATAGTTATCCTCTTACAATTGTAGCTAGTGCAATTGGAAAAAAGAAAAGAGTTATTTTCGCTCCTGCAATGAATCGTTCTCTTTGGGAACATCCAATAATTCCAAGGTCTATAGACACTCTTCAGCAATGGGGATGCCAGGTTATATGGCCAGAAATAACTCCTGAAAAAATTACTATGGCTCCTTTAGAGAAAATCGCTGACACTGCTTATAACTGCTTCTCAAAAATAAGATATGAATCTGAACAATTGCCATCAAATGAAATTTATCAGAAGTTAGTTGAAGAATATTTTCCGGAATTCCGATTTGTCGGAGAATCTTTATTAGAAAAGGATCTGGTTAAAGGATCTGCGGGTTTTATGAGCAGAAAAGTCAATGGAGGAATTCTTATCTCTGCTACAGGATCTAATGTCGGGAGTTTAACAAAAAAAGATATATCTCTTGTTACAGGACTTGAAAATGGAAGAGTTGGGTGGATAGGTGAAAAACATCCTTCATCAGAAACTCCAATGATACTGGAAGTTTATAAAGCATTCCCGGAAACTGGTGCAATGATTCACACCCATGGCAGAAAACTAACATATAGTTTAGCAATGGGAAAATATGCCTCTACAGAATATGTAAGATATGGAAGATTCGGAGAGTTAAGCAAAATATTAAGTTTACTCAAGACCAATAATGGATTTGCAATCATGAAACTTCATGGGGAATTATGCATTGGAGAAAATCTCTATAATGCTTATCGAAAGCTTGAAGATAAATTAAAAGAGGATATTTAGAACTTAAAGAGACAAAGTTATAAATGCTCTTCATCTTAAACATATTATGAACCACAAAATACTTGCTTTCATTTATGATGGAAAAAAATTCTTAATATTAAGGAATAATTCCGCAGACTCCTCCCACGGAGGAGATTTCTGGTTTACTGTAACAGGAAGCCTGGAAAAAGGAGAAACGGAAGAAGATGCAGTTAAAAGAGAGGTAAAAGAAGAGACTGGTTTAGATATAAAGAAAATCTTCAACCTTAATTGGGGGTCTATATACTCCTGGGATGGAGAAAAGAATTCAGAAGATAATTTTCTTGTTTTTGCTTATAGCGGAAAAGTGGTTTTAAATGAAGAGCATATAGAGTATGAGTGGCTTTCATTAAAGGATTTTGTAAAGAAAATAAAGTGGTATGAAAATCGGGAAGAATTAGAAAAAGTCTTACGTAATGGAATAAAAAAGAGATTATTCTTCAATGATAAAGAAATTAAGATTTTTAAAGAGAAATAAAAGTAATGATTATTTACTAAACAGAGATATTTCTAATCTTCAAATTATTTCAGATACTCCATGCACTTTCTTAATAAAACTTCAAAATCTTTCTCTTTTTTCCATTCTGATGCAATAAACTCCCTAAGGGATTTATGAGATTCATATCCTTTATCTTCTGCCATCCACAAATCCTTAAACTCCAGGTTCAATAAAACAGTAAGCGCTTCTTTCAAATCGTGAGTTTTTTCATTTCCGATTTGCTTTTCAATTTCATTCCAATAAGCATTATGGAATTGCAGATGCATTATTTCATGCCCTGCCAGCCTTAATGTATCGCAAATAGAATTGAAAAATCCAAAATAAAACGCATTTTCTTTCAGAATGTAAGGACACCTGTTAGAGAAAGTAAGATATCCTATAAAAAGATTATTGTAAATCGGTTTTTTCATAATTTTTTTCAGCCTTTTAAAGAATTCATTGTTAATCGCTCTCCATGAATCATTTAAGGCTTTCAAATAAATAGATATCAACTTGGATGAATGAATTTTCTCAAATCTTTTTGCCAATTCATTTCTGCAATCTTCAAATTTTCTATTCTCGCATATGGAAACAATCTTAGGATTCATGTTTTTCTTAAAATCAAAACCATAAGACGGATTTTTATTGCAGGTTTCCCAGATATTAAACAAATCCTTTTCTTTGTCAAATTTGAAAATTACGCGAGGCATTTTATTCCGATTTCTTTCCTCTTATTTCTTCATCAGGATTGAATTTTATCCAAAGAAGAGGGCAGCCTCCGACACATTTTTCTTCGCATCCTCCGCATTTTGTTGAGGCATATCTTGAAACCTTTTTCCTGAATGCATTAGCGGATTCAGAACCCTTTAAGCCAATTACGCCAGCCAACTCTATTAAAGTTGTCATTTTGTTAAACCTCCTTTTAAGCATATACTAATCATCCTTATCCGGAGATTCATAATTTTAAAAAGGGCTTTCTTTATATAAGTTTTATGATAATATACATACTCTTGCCTTCGTCACCCCTTCT
>DATJPO010000027.1:0-8056 GCA_035506395.1 Candidatus Omnitrophota bacterium | reverse complement strand
AACTATTCCAGGCGGAGGAACTTATTCCCATACATTCGCAGCAGCAGGAACATACTCTTACCATTGCTCAATTCATCCTTCAATGAAAGGAACAATAATAGTGCAATGATGTATAAATTTGATTTCAAATTTCAGGCAATGTTTGCCATTTTTGGATTTCTGTCTGCATTGCTTATAATTTACCTTGTTACAAGAAAGATCGACTGGATAACTCCGATAAGCATAGCAATAATAGATTTTGCGGCCGCAGGATTTTATGCTTCTTATAAATGCAAAAAGTAATAGAAAAATTATAGCTAATAATCCGGCAAATCAAATCCTTTTCCGCTTCCGGGTTTTTCAAACTTGATTTTCTGGGAAGAGTTCAAAGTTTCCTGGTGATTTTCGCCTTCAGATGAGCCTGTTGCAGCCAAATCGCTGTCTGAAATAGAATTAACCATGCTCTTGAATTTTTCAAAATGCTCTGCGGGGATCCTTAATCCTTTTTTTGTAGGGCCTGTATACTTGTCGCTTGTTGCATATTCCCTTATGTCAATTCCCACTCTTCCGTTATATTCTCTTACAGCAATTATGATATCGGTAGCAGTTCCCTGATATTCGCCCTTGCTTATTTTTCCTATCTCTTTATCCATATAATTTAGACACAATTAATCATTTTATAAAGATTGTGCAAATCAAGGTATAACATTAAAAATCAGCGATAAAGCATAGTCGCTTCAAGGTCTTCAAGGCGCCCTGAAAAATCAGTTTCGGTTTCAGAGTTCATCTCTAATGCAACAGCATAAAGATCCATCGCCATTTGATAATCTCTTCTTGAAATAGCCGATTCGCACTGTTCAATTACTGCGACTATCTCATCTGAAGAGGGTTGCTTTGTTGGTTTATTTGCCATTCTCACCTGATAAATTGCATGTTTTTAAAGATTGTGAAAAGTTATCCAAAACCTTTAAAATCCATTTTGCATTAATTCCCTAATGAAGATTAAAAGAAAAAACCTGGTGACTCTTTTTATTATTATTGGAATTCTGATTCTTGCGGGGATAATTATTTATTTTCAGGCAAAGCCGGGCGCGGGAGTTTCTCCGCAGATTGCAGCATGCATAGGGAAGCATTCTATAATGTATTCGCAGACCGGATGCCATTACTGCAAACAGCAGAAAGAATTATTCGGAAACAGCGTCCAGTATCTTAATATAACAGAATGCGACATTAATTCCGCGCCCTGCACAAAACTCGGAATTCAGGCAACGCCGACATGGATTATAAATGGAACATGGTATGTAGGCGTCCAGCCAATTGAAAAATTGCAGAATCTTACAGGATGCTATTAACCTAAAATGATGAATAAGATGAAGATTGATGATAAATAAAATTAAATTATTCAGCGATTATGATAGATTAACCGGAAAAAGAGGTGATAAATAATGGCAGATATTCTTACTCTCGGAACAATAACTTCTCTTGCGCTTGTAAATTCAATCAATCCCTGCCAGATTGCAATGCTTGTTCTCGTTCTTGTCACGATACTTTCGCAAAACCCTGAAAAAAGAAGAAAAATTCTTATTTCCGGATTTGCCTTTATTCTCGCAGTTTATCTCGGGTATTTGTTTTATGGCATAGTTCTCGTGCAGTTATTCCAGACATTTACAACATGGTTGAAGCAGAGTTCAATTTATGTAAGATATGCTTTTGCAATTCTGTCAATGATTGTCGGAGGATTGCAGGTTAAGGATTTTTTCTTTTACAAAAAAGGGAGTTTTGCAACAGAAATGCCTTTATGGATGCGCCCGAAAGCGAAGAAAGTGATAAGCAGAATAACTTCTCCTATCGGAGCATTCATTACAGGATTTATTATAACATTATTCTTAGGTCCATGCACGCTGGCTCCATTGCTGGTTGCAACAGAATCGCTTGCGCAATTTGGACTTATAGGCGCATTGCCCTGGCTGTTGTATTTCAATCTTATAGCTGTTCTCCCATTGATAATAATAACACTTGTCATTTACAAAGGATTCACAACAGCAGAGCACATTGGAGAGTGGAGAGATAAAAATATCAGGATATTCCATTTGATCGCGGGAATTTTGCTGTTTATAATAGGGCTTGCTTTGCTTATTGGATGGATTTAATCCAATAATCTTTATATATGCCAAAAACTTTTTTATGAAATGAATGAATCCGGTATTCCGAGTGCTCCGATTGATTCTTCTTTCAGAAAAAAAGGGAAATTTGAAATTTTGCTGATTCTGATTTTTATTATTTCTCTGGCTCTCAATATTTTTCTTTTTGTAAGGCTCCAGAATTCAGATAATGTCCTCTCAGGACAGGATTTCAGTCTTCTTAATCTAAGAAATTCCGAGCCGGGAGACACAACCAATAGTGTATCGGGAATACTTCATTATAATGGGCTTATGGGCATCATCAATTCAGAGATAAGCAGTTATAATGCAACAGGAAAAGTGGGTGTTTTTGTTCAGGATATAGGAACAGGAGCATGGCTCGGGATAAATGAAGAGGGAGATTTCACTCCGGCAAGCCTGTTAAAAATCCCCATAGCACTTGCGATCATGAAAAAAGTGGATAGGGGAGAAATTAAACTTGATGATACAATAACTGTGACTGAACAGGATGTTGATACTCTATATGATTTCCATTATGCGCCTCTGCAGGTTGGAGCCAATTACACAATTTCTGATTTGCTCCGAAGAATGATTTCTTTGTCAGACAATACTGCAAAAAATGCTTTAAAGGAGAAATTAAGCCTGGAAGAAATTGATGCTGTTTTTGTTCATGTGGGAATTAGAGACCCTTATGTCTCAGAAGATAATCAAACATTATCCCCGAGAGGTTATACCCGTATCTTCAAGGCTCTTTATTATTCAACTTATCTGTCTCCTGAATCATCTGAAAGATTGCTGGATTTGGCAACAAATACCCCTGATGAAGATCTTTTATCCCAGAACCTTCCGTCTCAAATCGTGGTAGCGCATAAATTGGGAATAATAGAAAACGAATTCCTGCATGATTGCGGGATAGTCTATCATCCCAAAAATCCCTATTTTATCTGCATAATGACAAAAGGATTGAGTTCAAATGACAGTTCTGAATTAATTCCTAAAATCTCCAAGGATGTCTTTGATTTTGTGGACTCAAAATCCTGAAAGAATTACAATCCTCTGAACACAGCATCCAAATCATGCATTTCAAAAGGCTTTGATATATATCCTGTTGCGCCTGCAGCCATAGCTTCTTTTTCAATTTCACTGCCGCTCATCATGAAAACAGGAATGCCAAATTCTTTCACGACTTTTTCTGTCAGTTCAAGTCCATTCATCCTCCCATCTAGAATAAAGCCTGTAAGAAGCCTGTCATAATTCCTTCTGATTAATTTTGCAAAACCAAGTTCTTCAAGAGACTCTTCACCGCTTCCATAAGAGAAAACATTCAGCCCTCTTACAAAAAAATAGTCTTCGCACATCTTTCTGACAAAAATGTCCCTTTCTGCAATGAGTATTCTTCCATGTGTCATAAAATAATCTTAACTTGATAATTTTTAAACTTATTGAAATAGAATTCTTTAAAAATAAATCTTCTCTTCAATAAGCATGGCAAACAAAAAAATCCGCCAGCCGATTGTGACAGTCTGCGGGCATGTTGATCATGGGAAAACATCGCTATTGGACAGGATTAGGCAGAGCTCTATTGCAAAAGGAGAGGCAGGAGGAATCACGCAGAGAATTTCCTTCACATTATATCCTATGGAAATGCTGAAAAAAGCCTGCCCTTTAATTGAGCAAAGAGGGATAAAACTAGATATTCCCGGCTTTTTGTTTATAGACACTCCGGGGCATGCAGCATTCACAAATTTGAGAAAAAGAGGGGGAAGTCTGGCAGACATGGCAATCCTTGTGATAGATATAAATGAAGGAATAAAGCCCCAGACAGCAGAAGTTATACAAATTTTGAAATTAAACAAAACCCCCTTCATAATTGCATTGAATAAAATTGACAATGTTCCCGGATGGAGAACAAACAAATATCCTAATATTGAACTGAAAGACAACATAGAAATGCAGCCAATGCACGTAAAGCAGGATTTTGATGAAAAATACCTGACTTTAATCGCTTCTTTGAACAGCTACGGATTTGATGCGGATTTGTATTACAATATCTCGGATTTTACAAAGAAAATCGCGCTTGTTCCATGCTCTGCCAAAACAGGTGATGGAATTCCCGAGTTAATTCTCATGCTCTGCGGTTTAAGCGAGAAGTATCTTCATGATAAACTTGAAATGGGAGAAAAGGCAAAGGGGGTCATTCTTGAAATAAAGAAAGAAAAAGAAATGAATTATGCAGAAGCAATACTTTATGACGGAGAACTCGGGAAAAAAAAGGAGATTGCTGTTGCTGATTTGAATGGAAAAGCGACAATCTCCAGAATTAGAATTCTTGAGGAAATCCTTCCGTTAAGCGCAAAGTTTGTTGCAAGGGAAAAAGTTTCTGCTGCGACAGGATTAAGGCTGCAGTTGATTGAAAAAACTGATATACTTCCCGGCATGCCTTTCATGGAATATTCGGGAAATAAGGAAGAAATAGAAAAATCATTCAAAAAAGAAATATCAGAGAATATCAAAACAGACAAAGAGGGAATTATAGCAAAAGCAGATTCGCTTGGAAGCCTTGAGGCGCTCCTCGTTCTTCTCAGGCAGAGCAATATTCCTATTCTGAAAGCCGGCATTGGAAAAATAAGCAAATCAGACATAATTTCAGCCAAGGCAAACATTGAGATAAATGAGATTAATGCTGCAATTGTTGGATTCAATGTCTCAGTTGACGAAGATGCAAAGCCTCTTGTAAATGAAAAAATAAAAATCATAACAGATGATGTTGTCTACAAATTAATTGAGAATATTTCTTTATTCAGGGAAGAAAAAGGCAGGGAAATTGAAAGAAAAAGAATGCTTGAACTTGCTTCATTGTGCAAGATAAGAATTCTCCCCCAGTATGTTTTCAGGAATACAAATCCTGCAATATTCGGAGTCAGGGTTGAAGCTGGAAGATTAAAGCATGGAATAAATTTTATTGACGGTTCAGGAGAGAAAGCGGGAAGAATAAAAAACATAGAACATGAAAAGAAATCAGTTGAAGAGGCAAATGAAGGCATGGAAGTTGCCATATCCATTCCCGGGACAAACTTTGAAAGGAAACTGAAAGACAAGGATTTTCTGTATTCAGATATTTCAGAATCTCAATTCAGGAATTTCAAGAAGAATAAGGACCTTCTTTCCCAATCAGAGATTTCCGCGTTGCAGGAAATTGCAGAAATCAAGAGAAAAGAGAATGTAGAGTGGGGAAAATAAGCACAATCCTGTCTATCAAAACCCTTATAAATCAATTTTTTCATATGCTATTATGTTCAAGATAAATATATCAGAAAAATCAGGAAAAACATTCAAGATAGAATCAGAAGCCGAGGAATTAGTGGGAAAATCCATTCATGATAAAGTTGAGGGAAAGGAAATCTCGCCTGAACTTGCAGGATATGAATTTGAAATAACCGGCGCAAGCGATATGGCTGGCTTCCCTTCTTTGGATAATGTTGAAGGCATAGGATTAAAGAAAGTTCTCCTTGGATATGGAAAAGGCATGAAAAAGCGCCCAAAAAGAGAAGGAAAAAGAAAGAGAACAGACTACAAGCCGGAAGGTTTGAGATTAAGAAAAACAGTAAGAGGAAAAGTCATATCTCCTTCAATCATACAGATTAATCTTAAAATTCTTAAAGAAGGACATAAGAAACTGCATGAACTTTTCCCCGAGCAGAACAAGCCAAAAGAGGAAAAGAAGGAAATAACTGTTCCTGCTTCTGAATAAATATCACATCTTTTTCAAATTTAGTTTCTCTTTAGAAATATCCTGAATTTCAGATAAAATTTTTTAATAAATCCCTCGGTAATAAACGTTTAAATAGTTACCCTACCTGATTTTCCCATTAAAAAGGGGCTGAAGAATGTATAAAAAATACATAGAAAGGGATGGCAAAAAATATGGCCCTTACGTCTATCATTCAAGGAAAATTAATGGTAAGGTAATTTCAGAATATCACGGAAAATCCGGGAAAAAAAATCATTTAAAACATATAATCATTTCCCTTTCAATATTCGCAATTTTTCTTTTTGTTTTTCTGATTCTTGAAAATTCAAATTATATTGAAAGAATTGAAAAAACAATAGGAAATTCCTTTAACTCAATAACAGGATTGTCTGTTGAAGAAAATTTGACAAATGAAACAAACTCGGGGAATACCTCAAATGAAAGTGCAATAACAAATGATAATTCTTCATATTCCAATGATGCCCTGATAAATAAGACTTCTTCTTCGGATAATGAATCGGCAAATGCAACAAATGAATCAGGGATTATAATCTTCGGAAATGAATCAAATGTTACAGTAGTTGTAAATGAAACAAACGAAACGCAGATTTTAAATCAAACAAATGAGACATCGCTTCTTAATGAAACAAATATAACCATTGCAGAAAATACCACACTTGAAAATGCAACAATTTCAACAGAGCAGGTAACACAGCAAATCAGGCTTGGAGAGCCTGTAAAATGGAAAAAAGTTATTTCGGCAAATGACACGGGAAATATTACAGTTGCGCTCCCTGACAATTCAGGCAATATTACTGTTACAAAAGTCCTTGATAATAATCAGCAGGATATAACTCAATCTGCATCTATAACAGGCGGAGCAATAGGCACAAATGGAAAAAGTTTCATTCTGGATTTTTTCAGCAAAATTATAGGAGCACTGACAGGAAAAGTTATTGATGAATCAGATAATGCAACTTCATCAGAAAAAAATGTAAGCATAAATGTTGATGATGCAAATGCAGATTATGAAATTGCTTACGAAACCCCTGCTCCGTATTCAATTGAAACAGATAAATCCAATTGGAAAGAAGTTGAGATTGTGGGTCCTGATTCTGTACATTATGAAAATGTCCTGGCTTTCACGAATTTATCAGAGTCTCTTGGAATAACAAATCCGCAGGAAATTAAAATATACTGGGTTGAAAATAATACTTATATTGAACCAGCATCTGTTCAGGATTTGGACGGAAATGGAATTTATGATTATGTTGAATGGAATGTTCCTCATCTGAGCAATGAAACATTTGACATAATTGTTGTGACAAAAGCAGAGCATCTTGATTCAAACAGGAATTTCATTTCAGATATTTATGACAGCATAAAAAGCCAGGATGGAATCTGGAGCGAGACAATTCCGGATGGAGATTATGTAAGAATTAAGTTTGAAAAGCCTCTTACAAGCGATAAAGATATTACCTTCTATCCTAAAATAATCTCCGGAAATCCAGTAATAGAAGTTTATGAAGTGAACCAGACTGAAAAAATTGCGGATTATTCTGTAGTTTCAGATGAAAAGAATAAAATTCTTTTGACAGATTTGCAGGATAGCCAGGATACTTTTGATTTGAAAGTTACAGGCGGGAGCATACAGATTGATTATATTGTTGATCCTACTGCAAGTGCTTTTATAGATGGAAGCGCTACTTCAATTTCAGGCGGTACGACATTAGCGACTCTCTCAACCACCTTCCCGGCAGGAACAAATGTAATCATTGCGGCAGTTCAAATTAATACAACAAATGCAGCGACAAAAGCAGTAAATGCAACTCTTTTAAAACTTAATAAAGCGGCGGGTTCAACGCTCTCGTCTAATGAGTTTGATCTTAATCTCAACAACAGCAATTCTTATGTTCTTCTTGGGCTTGACACTTCAGGCTCGGCAAGTCAGGCTTACAATGTCACAGCTGGCGGCAATAATACAAATATCTGGGGGGAGGCAAAGATTATTGCAATACCCGGAATTACAAGTTCAAACTTCAGCGATTCTCCATCAACAGCAACAAGCACAACAGGAGCTGAAATAGGAAATTTAATGACTAATTTTTCAGCCGGGAATAATATAATCCTTGCCGCAATTCATGTGAAAAATGGCGCAGCTTTGCAAAATATCACATCGGGTAGC
>DATJPO010000026.1:0-3800 GCA_035506395.1 Candidatus Omnitrophota bacterium | reverse complement strand
GATTTCATCTTTTTCATTTACTTTAACTCCTGCTGATTTTGCAAGCTCTGATAGAGGAACATGCCCGATTGAAATAAAAATCCCGTCAATATTCATTTCTTTTTTTCCTTTATAAGCCCTGTCCAGTATTATGCTTTTCATAACATTATCACCTTTTACTTCGACAATATTGGTTTTTGTTATTACTTCAATTTTTTTATTTCTTTTAAGCTTTTCAAGATTTATCGGCTCCGGATGGACTTTTTCACCGCGCACAATCAAATACACTTTTTTTGCATATCCTGTGAGCAATAATGCCTCTTTTACTGCTGAATCTCCGCTTCCGACAACTGCCAATGTCTTCCTTCTGAATAACGGGCCATCGCACAGAGCGCAATAATAAACGCCCTTTCTTTCAAATTTTTCAGAGCCTGGAACATCCAGCTTCTTCCATTTTGTTCCTGTTGCAAACAATATTGTTCTTGACTGATAAATTCCCTTATTTGTCTTTACAAGACAGCAGTTTTTTTTTCTTTCAATTCTTAATGCTCTTTCTTCCTTTATTGAAACAAGAGGATAACTTCTTGCCTGCTCTTCCATTTTTTTAGTCAATTCCATGCCGGATATTTTTCTGAATCCGGGAAAGTTCTCAACTATATCTGTCATTGTTATTACTCCGCCGATTGGAAGCTCTGAGCCGTTATTTGCTCCAAGAACAAGAGTTTTTAGCCCAAGCCGTGCAGCATACATTGCAGAAGAAAGTCCTGTCCCGCCTGCTCCGATAATAAGAAAATCAAACTTATTCATTTTACCTTTTTATTTAATTTTTAATGTTTTTCTCAATTCAGTCTCATCAAATCCCACAATGATTTTTCCGTCTATGTCTATGACAGGCACGCCCATCTGCCCTGATTTGTCCACCATTTCATGCGCTGCGCGGGAATTTTTTGAGACATCAATATCACTGAATTTTATTTTATGCTCCTTCAGAAACTCTTTTGTTTTCATGCACCATGGACATGTCGGCGTTGAGTAAATTTTTACATTCATATTATGCAATCGTTAAGGATTTATTTAAATCTTATTGATGTTAATATTACTCTGCTCTGCCTGCCCGCGATTTCCTTAATATTCCCTGTCCCTACCACATGAAGTCGCTCGCCCGGACCAGGAATTGAACCTGGATGTCCAAAGGACTCCGCTTTCGAGGCGGATGCAGTACCGTTGTGCCATCCGGGCGCATTTAATCTTTTTCTAGAACTATTTATAATGATTTCTTATATTTTGCCATATTGGAAAATTCCACAAATCTTTTCAATATTCCCACGAAGAATCCCGCCATAACAAAATTTTTCCAGACAAGAAGCCCGTCCCATTTTCCCAGGCTAATGAGCATCGGCGTTACTTTTGCCCGGTATCCTCTTAATTTCCTGCCCTTCTCAGACATTTTTATATTTTTTATTACAGTATGCGCCTGTATTTTAGCATTTTGCGCTGTTTTCTCAACAGGCGTATCATTGACATCCCCCGCAGCAAAGATATTTCTTGTTCCTATTATATGAAGATGCCTGTCAACAACAATCTGCCCCCTTCTATTAAGAATATCTCCAAAGTTTTTCAGCATAAACTCAGAATTTGCCCTGATTCCCGTGCATGCAAAAAGCAAGTCTGCCTTTATCTTTGTTTTTTTATCGGTGATGTAATTCCCTTTTTCCTTCCCCATAAAGAACTCATCGAAAATTATTCTCACATTTCTCTTTTCAAGAAATTTTCTGGCATATTCAGAGGCTTTTATCGGACTTCTTTCAATAAGCCGCGGTGCAGCATGAATTATGATTATTTCCTTGTTTTTGTTCATATCATGAATCTCTCCCGCAAGCTCAATTCCCACCAAGCCTCCCCCAATTATCAGAATTCTCCCGGATTTCAGAATATCCCTGTATTTTTTCTCAAGATTGGAAACATGATCTGCCAGCACCATATTGTTTTCCTTTATTGGCGCGGCATACCGTGAGCCAGAGCATATAACAAGATAATCATAAGGAATTTTCTTATTATTCACGAGAACATTTTTTTTGTCGATGGATTTTACTGTTCCTTTTACGATCTCCGAATTTTTTAAATAATCCCTATGAAACGCCTGAATTTTATCTTTATGAGCGGGTGATGAGAGTATCCTCAATATTCCCGGAGTAAACTCAAAATAATCCTTTGCATCTATAAGAACCACTTCAAATTTTCTTTCCAGTTTTTTTGCAACCAGGCTTCCTGCAAAACCGCCGCCGATTACGATTACTCTTTTCATTTCAGATTTTCTTCTGTCTCTTCTTTTTTCTCAAACTTTTTATCTGCGCAGAATTTATCAGGGCCGAGCAGGAATAATGAGAGCATCGCAAGGGAGAGCCCGAAATCTCTTATTGCCAATGAATTGTATCCTATTCCCAATGCAATTACAAAAAGATGAAGTCCCATCAAAAAGGAAGATAGCCTAAGATAAAACCCTACGAGCATGAAAAGCCCAAAAACAATTTCTGCAGAGCCGTTTATAAAAACAACAGTATGAGCCGGTATTATGTTTGCCACAAAACCCGGGACAAATCCTGTCCATTCAGCTGGCGAAGAAATCTGGCTGATTCCAAACCATATTAGCAAAAGAGAGAGCGAAATTCTCAGCAGAATTTTTCCATATTCAGAATTAATTTTCATGCCGCCTGTCCCGCATATTTCAAATAGCCCATGAGCTGCCCGACTTGCATAAGCAATGATACCTTTGTTGTTCCATGCTGTTTTGTGAATGCTTGTTCAAACGCAGTGCTTGTTCCGCAATAAGGAAGGATTGCATTAACGCCTCCGGGATGTATGTGAAGCCATGAGGTTATATCATAAACTTTTCCCTGATATGCAACCCAGCAATCTGTTTCGGTATTATGCAGCGCAAGAGCCGATTCTGTAATTTCTGATTGAGAAGAATTTCCGGGATTATTTGCTATAGCATTTCCCTGAATGGAATTTCCGTTTCCAAAATAAAGCGAAGCGGAGATGATAACCGCCGCAGCCAGAAGAATCATTATAAAAATTGCCGTCTTTTTCATCTGCCTTTGAAATAGCCTTTATTTATAAATTTTAAGATATTTCCGTAAACCCAAAGGTTTTTAAAAATCTTTACAATTGTTAATATTATTATGGTATTTGAACTTCCTGAACTCGGATATGCCTACAATTCGCTTGAGCCGTTTATAGACGAAGCTACAATGAGGCTCCATCATGACAAGCACCATGCTGCTTATGTAAAAAAACTCAATGAAGCGCTTGAAGGGCACAAAGGATTGCAAGACAAATCTGTTGAAGAGCTGATAAAAAATCTTAATTCTGTTCCTGAAAATATAAGGAATGCTGTCCGAAATCATGGAGGCGGGCATCTCAATCACAGCTTTTTCTGGAAACTTTTGAAGAAAAACACAAAGCCAAGCGGAGAAATACTGGATGCAATCAAGAAAAATTTCGGCGGGCTTGATGAATTTAAGGAACAATTCAAAAAATCCGCACTTGGACAGTTCGGAAGCGGATGGGCATGGCTTGTTTTGAATCCCGCAAGCAAAAAACTCGAGATAATGAGCACTTCTAATCAAGACAGCCCACTTACTCTCGGAAAAATCCCGGTTTTATGCATTGATGTCTGGGAGCATGCTTACTATCTCAAATATCAAAATATGAGGGACGCATACATTGACAATTTTTTTAATGTCATCAACTGGAATCAGGTCAATAAAAATTTTCTGAAAGCGCAATAAAAGAAATCTTTAAAAGTGCGCGATTGCTAT
>DATJPO010000025.1:0-9196 GCA_035506395.1 Candidatus Omnitrophota bacterium | reverse complement strand
ATAGATTTTGACATGAAAATAAAGAGCGTGTTTGGCAACAAGGAAAGAATTCCCCAGAAATACACCTGCGACGGGGAAAATATCAGCCCTTCATTTGAATTTATTGATATTCCAAAAAATGCAAAAAGCCTTGCATTGATTATTGATGACCCTGATTCTTCATCAGGAGTTTTCAGCCATTGGGTTTTATTCAATATACCTCCAACAGCAAAAAATATCAAAGAAAATTCAACAGCGGGCGGGACAGAAGGGGTTAATGATTTCGGAAAAATCGGTTATGGGGGGATGTGCCCTCACAAAGGAAATCACAGATACCAATTCAAGCTTTATGCCCTGGATGTTAAGCTGAATCTTCCCAAAGGCTCTTCAAAAGAAGAAGTTGAAAATGCCATTGAAGGGCATATAATTGACAGGGTTCTTCTTGTGGGGACTTATTCCAGAGTCCAATAACAACTTTTATAAATAAAATTTTAAACCTATTATTATGAAACGCTCATCAAGAAGATGGAAAAAGAAAAGGCAGATGCGCTGGAAATGGCAGAGAAAGCGCCTTAGAAAGGAAAAGAGAAAGCGTAAGATGAAGCGTGAGAGAAGCAAGTAAGAATAATTAGAACTTTTACCACAATAATCTTTATAAGTTTCCATTAGAATTTTATCTGATATGGTAGGTGAAATTTGGACTGAAAAATACCGCCCTTCAAGATTCTTTGAAATGGTGGGGCAGGATAATGTTGTGAAAAGAGTTGAGTCACTTACAAAATCCATGAACATTCCTCACCTGCTTTTTGCAGGGCCTGCAGGAACAGGGAAATCCACGCTTGCATTAATAACTGTAAGGGAGCTTTTCAGGGACGGCTGGAGGGAAAATTATCTTGAACTTAATGCTTCTGATGAAAGAGGAATTAATGTCATAAGAGAGAAAGTCAAGAATTTTGCAAGAACAAAATCCCTTGGAGATGTGCCGTTTAAAGTTATTTTCCTGGATGAAGCAGATGCTCTCACACCCGAAGCACAGCAGGCATTGAGAAGGACAATGGAAAATTACTCTTCAACATGCAGATTCATTCTCTCATGCAACTATTCAACAAAAATAATAGATCCTATACAATCCCGTTGTGCCATTTTCAGATTCAAGCTTCTTGAGAAAAAGGACATAGAAAAAGTTATACAAAAAATAATTGAAAAAGAAAGCCTTGCAATCACTCCTGATTCAGTTGAAATTTTGTATGAGGGGAGCGAAGGCGACTGCAGGCGATGCATTAATCTTCTTCAGGCAACTGCCGCAATTTCTCCGAATATAACTTCTGATTTAGTCCTGACGATAATATCCAACACAAAGCCAAAAGAGATAAAAGTTGTTCTTGATTATGCAATTTCAGGCGATTTTCTCAAAGCCAAGGAAAAACTTTTTGACATAATGCTCAAGGAATCCATATCCGGGCAGGATGTTATAAAATCCATCCAAAAAGAAGTGTGGAGCCTTCCTGTTGAACCAGAGATAAAAGTCAGGCTTACAGAGAAGACAGGCGAGGCGGAATTCAGGATTGTAGAAGGAAGCGACCCATTTATTCAGCTTCAGGCTCTTCTTGCAAGCTTTGTTCTCGCTGGTTTAGGGAAGCAGTAGAATGGATTCGGATATTGAAATATATTTTGAGATGCTAAGCGAGATTAATTCTCCTGAAAGAAAAGATAATCAAACTCATGAAGATTATGAAAAGTTACTCAATATTTATTCTGCAATAAGGAGTTTCGCAAATGAGGCTTTAACCGGAAAATTCTATATAGATAAAATTAGAGATCTATTAAAAAAAGCAGGAAGACAAGGATTAATTCCGATAGATTCAAAGGGATTACCTACTCAAGAAGGAGTTTATTTAGTAAGAGGGTCTTTTGGCATGCAGGAGATAGATGTTTATCAGTTTAAGATGAAGGGTTTATGCTGTTTTTCAGAAGATTTTGGAAGTGAAGGCACGGGTGTTAATGATTCGACTGATTGCCATGTCTCTGTTCAGAATACAGGGCTTGAATTTATAATTAAAGTTGGAGAATTAAAACATGCCATGGACTGAAATATACCGCCCGAAGAAATTATCTGAAATAAAAGGGCAGGAAGAAGCAATTGACAAAGTCCGCATCTTTCTGAAAAAATTCGGAGAAGGGAAAAAGGCAATAATTTTCTACGGGCCGACAGGAACCGGAAAAACAACTCTTGCTTATGTTGTTGCACATGAGACAGACTCTGAAATTTTTGAGCTTAATGCATCTGATTTAAGAAACAGGGAAAAACTTAATGCTGTCCTGAAGCCTGCAATTGAGCAAAAATCCCTGATTAAAGAAAAGAAAATAATCCTTGTTGATGAGGTTGATGGGCTTTCAAAAGACGATTATGGCGGAATGCCAGAACTTTCAGAATTGATTGAAGAAACTCCCTGGCCGATAATCCTTACTGCAAATGACATTTGGGACAAGAATTTCAGCGAATTGAGGAAAAAATGCGAGATTGTCCAGTTCAAAGAAATTGATTACAAGACAATAAAGGACATGCTTTCACTTATTCTGAAAAAAGAAAACAAATCCCTTGACGTCAACATCCTTACAGGAATTTCAATAAAAGCAAAGGGAGATTTGAGGGCTGCAATAAATGATTTGCAGATTGCATCTGAAATGGATGACCCTTTCAAAATTCTAGAGAATGACAGGAACAAGGAGGTTGATATTTTCAATGCATTGAGGCTTATTTTCAAGGAAAAGCCAAGCGACAACACTCTTCGCATTTTTGATTCCGTAAACATGCCCATAGACCAGATAATGCTGTGGATTGAAGAAAATATTCCTGCAGAATACAAAGGCGCTGAACTTCAGAAGGCATATGATGCTTTAAGCATTGCAGATGTTTTCAAGGGGAGAATTCACAGGCAGCAATACTGGAGATTTCTGGTTTATGAAAACATACTTCTCAGCTATGGTATTGCAGCATCAAAAGAGGGAATCAAAAGAGGATTTACAAATTACAAGAAGCCCGAAAGAATTCTTAAAATCTGGCTGAATAACCAGAGGATTGCAAAAAAAGTTTCAATTGCTAAAAAATATGCAGAGTATGCACATATAGGAGAAAAAAGAGCTTTGTCTGAATTTACATTCCTGAAATACATATTAAAAAATGAAAATGCGAGAAAAGAGCTGAAATTAGACAAGGAAGAAGAGGAATATCTGGAAAAAATTTATGCGGCAGAGAAATTTATTTAATTTTATACTGCTAAACAAGAATAATCTATCGCAAAAACCATAGCGATTTATCCTAATGCTTTTCACGATATCCTTCTGAAAATCAAAACCACTTGTTCAAATCCTTTTGCTTATTATTCTCTTCAAATTCTTCCATTTTCTCCAATTGTTTTGCTATTCTTTCTTCTGAAAAATCATGCTTGTCAACAAGAATTTTCCTTATTTTTGCAGGATTCATTTTGCTGAATTTTATTTCTGAATTTGAAACATTCGGCTTGTGAAACAACGAGAAAATTTCTTTCCAGTCAAATTTGTTTTCTTCATCAAGATTGTTCATCTGTTCTTCAACGCTTTTGAAAATCATGACAGGCTGCCTGAATTTTTGAACAATCTGCAGGGCTTTTTTCTGCCCAATCCCCGGAATTCCCTTGGGGTTATAATCTGTTCCGACAAGTATTCCCAGGCAGATTAACTGATCCAGATTTATATTAAGCATATTCAGGACTTTTTCCAAGTCAATCATCTCTGGATTTACTTCAATCCAGCCTCTAATTGTCTTTTTCTTTTTGGCAAGCGTAAGATTTCTTATCAGCTTCGGCGCACCGAAAAGAAGGCTGTCATAATCCTGACTGACGCTTGCATATACTCTGTCTTTTATTCTTGCGAGATAAGCAGCTTCGGCTTCTCCTTCGCCCGGCGCCTGAACCACCCCGATGCCCATTGCTTCAAGAAGTTCCTTGCTTTCCTCAATCATTTCAGAGTTCAGCCTTACAAGCTGACTGCCATATCTCTTCATTGCAGAAACATCCTCTTCTTTTCTTGCTTCTTCATATCTCTCTCTGGATGTTTCCCGCGATTCTTCCCTTCTCTCAAAAGTTTTGTATTTTAAATCAGGAGGTTTTCCGTCAAAAACATAAACAAGCTTTATTCCCTCTGCAAGCAATGCAATATTCCTGTAAAAAATCCCCGACAAATGGCTTGTGACTCTTCCTTTGTTATCCATAAGCGGCGTTCCATCAGGCTGTCTTATTGTTGTCAGAAACTGGTAAAGCGTGTTGAATGCATCAACACAGAGCATTTTTCCCTTTAAATCAGATATTTTTATTTCTTCCCTTGGGATTATATCGCTTATGCTGAGCCCCATTTTATCATAAATTAAGATATCCCCGCATATAAAAGACTTGTGAATTAAAAAAGAAATTTTCCTTAGGTTTTCATCTGCCCAATTCCAGGCTTTAGCTGATTCATTTTGTAAAGAAGGATTCTGAGCCTTGGGTCTGCAGGATTTCTTCTCTGTATCTTTCTGTATTTTGCCAATAATGAGCGAAGTCTCCCTGTCTTGCTGAAAGAGCCGAAAAATCCTATGATTGCAAATGCAATTCCGATTATGAGAATAATGTCTGTAGAAGGCACGAGCCCTGTCACGGATGCCAATATCATAATAGCGCCTAAAACCAGGAAAATTCCAAACCTTATTTTTATCAGAAGAAAAATAACCAGTCCGATGAACAAGATAGGGCCGATAGTGTACAAAAGGTCATTTGATATTCCCAGTCCTGAGAAGATATTTCCAAGGCTTACAACATTATTAATCCAGTATACAGCAAGGAGCGATACAGAACTTGAAAGCACAATTGTAAGCGTCGGATTTCCGCTGAATGTTTTTGAAAGGGTGAAATTCAAAAGCGCAAAGATTACCACAAATAAAATGCCCAGAGTGATTAACGTGGGGTCAACATTCGCAAAAAGGTCGCTGAAATAATTTTGGGCGCTCACAAAGCCTGTCAAAAATAAAAAAACCAGGATTATGCCAAATACCGCCCCTTTTTTCATAAAGCGAATAGGCTCATTACTTTTATAAATTTATCTTCATTTTATCCAATATGATAAAGCCCTCTTATGATATTCTGGGAAATATAGCAATTGTGAAATTTCAAAAAAATGCCAAATCCAAAGACAAAAAGATTTTTGCAAGAAATTTGATGAAGAGCAGTAAAGCTATTACAACTGTTCTTGAAAAAACCGGCAAATTCCACGGAAGATTGAGAAAAATGAAAACCAAATTCATATCAGGTGAAAAAACAAATGAAGTCCTGTATCATGAAAATGGCTGTGTTTTCAGATTTAATGTGAATGATACTTACTTCTCTCCAAGATTGAGCAATGAGAGGAGTGAAATTGCAAGGAAAATAAAAAAAGGCGATGAGGTTCTCGTGATGTTTGCGGGTGTTGCGCCTTATCCGATTGTTATTGCGAAGAACTCCAAAGCAAAGCATGTCTATTCAAATGAAATCAACAGGAAAGCAAATGATTATGCAAAATTGAACATAGGGCTGAATAAGGTTAAGGACATAGTCTTTCTATTGCCGGGAGATATAAAGAGAGTTGCGGCGAAGCTTAATGAAAAATTTGATGTTATTGTCATGCCGCGCCCCCAACTGAAAGATTCCTTTTTGAAAGAAGCATTTTCCCTATCAAAAAAAGGAACAAGGGTTTATTATTATGATTTTTGCAAGGAAGATGAAATAAATTCTGTAAAGCAAAAAATCCTTGATGAAGCTGGAAAAGCAAAAAAGAAAATAAAAATTCAGGGCGTTAAAAAAGCAGGAGAAATTGCGCCTTACAAATACAGGATAAGAGCTGATTTTTCTGTTCTCTGATATCGCCTTTAAATTATTTCTCCACGCTGATTGCGACAGGCGCTTCACCGCCGTGCCATGTGAACCGCGGACGGATTTTCATAGGGTATATCCTCTCTGAATTATCATCAAGAATTATTGCAGAACCTTTCAATGAAGGGAGATCATTCATGTATTTTTTTATGCTGTCTGAAAGATAGGTTTGCATTATGTATCCGAGTGCTTCCAAATCAGGCTTTGATGTTACACGATGAGAAATTACAATATCCGACTGTGTCATGACATCCTTGTGTATCTGCCCCGGCTGCTGTGTTGCCATTACAACAGAAATTCCCGGCTGTCTTCCTTCACGAAGCAATTGAATCAATGCATCTGTTGCAGCTGTCTTACCATTCAAAGGGAGGAATTCATGCGCTTCATCTATGAAAATCCATGTAAGGGGAGTTTCTTTCATGTCCTGGGAAGAAAGATAGTTTGCGCCTCTTGATATCGATTCAACTTCCTCTTTTTTTCTCGCATCCATCCTTTCATTGAATATTTTTCTTGAAATCAGGCTTATTACCAATGCACGGACATTAAATGTTCCGATTGAATTGAAGACGCTCAAGTCAAGGACAGTTGTTGTTCCTGATGAAATCAAATCCCTTATTTCTGTTGCTTCTTTTTCTCTCTCTGAAAAAATGCCCCATGTTTTTGCAGCTTCAAATAGGGAGATTGCCGCATTTCTTGCATCTTCTGAAGATTTTTTGTCTTCTTTCAGCCGGCTTAAAACATCTGACAGGGCGAATCTGCCTCCTGACTTTAATTCAGATATAATTCTTTCAATCAGAACAGAAACAGGGCTTATCATTTCCAGCTCAAATGTAAGAATCCAATCTTCGGGATTTAATTCCGTGATATCCAAAGCGAATTTTTCATCAGCAGGAATTCCTTTTTTCATGTAGCTGTCATAATGCCCAAAAGGCACGAAAATTCTTACAGGCAGATTTTTTGTCTTCAATCCCCATTCCTGAAGCAAATCCCTGTCTTTCTCATTCCTGTATTTCATTGTCCAGTAAATTCCCATTGTATCAAAAATCAGCGATGCAATATTCTGGCCTGTTTCTTTTGGAAGGTTTGCAAGTTCTTCTGAAATTGTGCCGAGTGTGTAGCTTTTTCCGGAGCCTCTTTTTCCTGCAACAAGAACAACATGAGAACGGACAATATCCATCAGGATTCTGTTGCTTAGGGAAGTATACTGCCCCATTTTAACATAGCCTTTTCCTATGAAAACCAGCCCCCTGTCACCGAATCTTTTTTTGTCAGCAGCATCCCTGCCGATGACTATATCATAAGCCATATAATCAATTGCCAGAAAGAGTTTTAATATTTATTGTGAATGAGTGTAAGTTCTGCCGGTGAGAATATTCGCCAAACTTTGATAAGCTTCTTCACGCTTGGCTCTTTCCCTGCCTTCAAGCAGCTTTTCATAGAATTCTCTTTGTCCTGGAGTCTCTGCTTCTGCTGCCTTTCTTCTCAATAAATCATCAGGGTTTTCTTCAGCACTTCTTTCCTGTGCTTCTTTTTGCCTTTGCAGATATGCTGCTTCTATTCCGCTTGCCCAGATTTCCATTAATCTAAGATGATTAGTTCCGGCTCTTTTCATGAGCTCACTAGTCAGGCGGCTTTTTTCATGTCCGCCTTTATCAGAATCATCAATATTTCTGTATTCCTGAATTAACCTGTAATTTCTTTCTAAGTTATCCATGCAAAATCCCCGAAAAAAAGGTATTTAAGGCTTATGGAGTTTGTTATTTTATGAAACTTCAATTCATTCCTCTGGATTATGATTACTTTGATTTTGAAGGCAGAAACTATGCCAAACTTACGGGCAGGGATGATAAAGGGAAAAGAATCTGCGTCATTGATTCCTGCGATGTTTATTTCTGGGCGATATTAAAAGACAAGCTAAGCGAAAAGCAGACAGAGAAAGTCAGGGAAAAAATAAGCAGGATTCAGCTGGATGTTAAAGGCAGAAAAACCAGGGTTGAGAAAGTTGAAATTCATAACAAGAAATTTATGGGCGAAGATGTCAAAGCATTGAAGATTTTTGCCACTAATTACAAGGATTTGCATGACATTGCAGACGAAATGGGAATGCCTGAAATAGAAAAGAGAAGAGGATATGATTTGGGGTATATAAGCCACTACATTATTGAGAAGAAAATTGCCCCTCTTAACTGGTATGAAATTGAAGGCGAAATTCTCAATAACAGCGATGAATTCGGGGGAATTGATGCTTCATTGAATGTGGATATCTGCATAAAACTGAAATCTGCAAAAGAGCTTGAAAAAAAAGATTTCACGCCGAAAGTTCTTGCTTTTGACATTGAATGCGATGAATTCAGGATTGGAAAAGGGAAAATAACAATGATTTCCCTTGTTTCTGATAATCTCAAAAAAGTCCTGACATGGAAAAAGACAAAAGAAAAAGAGGATTTTGTGGAGTATGTGAAAGATGAAGCGGAATTAATTGAGAAATTTGCAGAATATGTTAAGAAAATTTCTCCTGACTTTTTGACAGGATACTTCAGCGATGGCTTTGACATGCCTTATCTAAAAGCCCGTGCTGAAGAAAATAATGTAAAGCTTTCCCTTGGCCTGGACGGAAGCCAGCCTGTTTTTCATAGGGGGATTGTCATTACATGCAAAATTGACGGAATTGTCCATCTGGATATCTTGAAATTTGTTGATACTGCTTATTCCCAATACATGCAGTCTGAGACTCTTTCATTGAACGATGTTGCGAATGAATTTTTAGGTGACAAAAAGAAAGAGTTTGAATTTAAATCCCCTTCTGAGATGTCTGAATCCGATTGGAAAAAATATTTTGAATACAATCTTCATGACTCTGTCCTCACTTACAGACTGTTCTTCAAATTCTGGCAGGATTTGATTGAATTTTCCAGAGTAATGCAGGAGCCTATTTTTGATGTTTCAAGAAACGGCATGTCCAAGAATGTTGAGGCATACATAATTCATAATCTTGATAGATTCAATGAAATTCCTGAGAAAAAGCCCATGCATGATGAAATCGGGAAAAGAAAAATGCGAGAAAAATATGAAGGGGCTTTTGTATTCCAGCCCACGCCCGGATTGTATGAAGATATTGCTCTCTTTGATTTCACAAGTTATTGGCCAAGCATAATAGTGACTTTTAATTTATCAGCATCCACGCTTCTTGAAAAAAAGGAAAAAAATTCCCTTGAAGTTGATATTGGAAAGAAAGTTTATTTCAGCAAAAAACCGGGATTTTTTCCGGAGATGCTGAAAGAGATTATTCTTCTAAGAAA
>DATJPO010000024.1:0-7378 GCA_035506395.1 Candidatus Omnitrophota bacterium | reverse complement strand
TTTATAAATATTTCCATTCTCGTGCAGGATTATATTTCCGTGCAAAGTCGATATTAAGCGAAAAAAATAATAAATTATCTGCTGACAATTTCAAGAGCATCCCTGTTCTTCAGCTTGTAATCGCGCCCGACAGCGCGCTTTGTTCTTGCATCTATTGCTTTTATAAAATTCTTTCCGAAATCCGTGTGAAGATAATATGCAAAATCCAGTGCTGTTGAATTTGGGGGGAGCAAAAAGCAATCGGGAAGGATTCTTCCTTTGCTGTCCTTTAATTTTGTAGCTCCTGCCGGGAATATTGCAAGATATCCGAGAGTTTCAAATACAGCCTTGTTTAATACTGCCTGAACCCCTGTTCCTGTTTCATAAGCATGGAGAACATCTTTCTTTATTTTTCGCAGAGCAGCTTCCTGTCCTTCATTTATATTTCCGAGAATCTTGAAATCCCTGTCGCCAGGAATATATTCTATCAATCCCGCTTTAGCTGCTTCTCTCAATGCGAGTTCTGAATCAGCAGAGCATGGAATAATTATCATATCGGGAAATTTTTTCTTCAACTTCTCATAATTTTCTTTTCCTTTAGCCATATCTATTTTATTTGCGGCAATAATCATCGGCTTGCTGTCTTTCCTCAATTCAGAAGTAAATTTTCTGAAATCCTCATCTTTCCATGAATTTGGCTTTGCAGGGAGATTGAGTTTTCTGATGACGCTTTTTACCTGCTCTTCATTGACTTTCAGTCCTGAAAATTGTTTTGTTACAGCCTGCGCAAAATTTGCCCCTTCAATTTCTGTTTTTCTCGCAAAACTTTTCCAGACTCTGAGAAAGATATTGTGATACCATTTATCCAGCTCATCATTAAGGAAGAGAACGTCCTTTGAAACATCATGATTCTCTGCCTCTTTTCCTTCTTCATCTGTTGTTCCTGATACATCAACAATATGTATGAAAATATCCGCCTCACGCAAATCATCAAGGAATTGGTTTCCTAGTCCCTTTCCCTCGCTTGCTCCTGGAACAAGCCCTGCAACATCCAATAAATCAACAGGCACAAACCTCTGGTGATTTATGCAGAATCCGTGATTTGGCTGGCATTGCGTATCAAATTCCCTGTCAATGCAGTCTATTCTCACATATCCGACTCCATGATTTGGCTTTATTGTTGTAAAAGGATAAGATGCAATTTCAACCTCTGCAAGTGTTGCTGCCTTGAAGAATGTGCTTTTCCCAACAGAAGGTTTTCCTACGAGTCCAATTAGCATGAAATAAATTAAAGGCAAGATTATTTAAATTTATTTGGCTTGTTTTATTAATGGTAAGAGGCAGTGAAAGAGGGAAAAGAGTCCGAGCTCTTGCAAAAAAAATTATTGCTGAACTAAAACCTTTTTGCAGACGCGTGGAAATTGCGGGAAGCATAAGAAGAAAGAAGGAAAATCCCCACGACATTGACATTGTTCTCATAGCAAAGAGCGAGAAGAAAAAGCAGGAGATTAAGGAGAAACTTAGCAGGCAGGGAAAATTCCTGGAGGGCGGAAGCCAGGACATGTTTTTCAGAGTTGGCGGGATTGACATTGATTTATTTTTTACAATTCCCGATGAGTGGGGCGCATCGCTTCTTGCATATTCGGGCAAAAAAGGCTCTAATATAGGATTAAGGCAGGTTGCAATGAGAAAAGGAATGAAACTGACAAGCCACGGCTTATTCAACAGAAAAACGGGAAGAAGAATTGCAGGGAAAACAGAAAAGGAAATTTATCATGCTTTGGGAAGGCCGTATAAGGAACCGTGGAACAGGTAAAATTTTAAACAAAAGATTTTATTCATTCTTATGATAATTCACGTCAAGGTGAAGCCGAATTCATCAAAACAGAGCGTTGAAAATTTCGGCAACGGGAGATATCTTGTTTATCTTAAATCTCCGCCTGAAGACAACAAGGCAAATATTGAACTTATTAATCTGCTGTCAAAAGAGCTTGGCGTTCCGCCGAAAAGCCTGGCAATCACTTTTGGAAAAACAGGCGATGAAAAATTAGTGGAGATAAAATTCTAATGAAATATGAATATGCGCCTGATTTGCAGATGAAAGCAGAGGAAATTTCCAGAATAATGTTTCCTCATATAAAATTGGAAAGAATAAAATGCTTCA
Source organism: Candidatus Omnitrophota bacterium (assembly GCA_035506395.1). Lineage (GTDB taxonomy): Archaea > Nanobdellota > Nanobdellia > Pacearchaeales > GW2011-AR1 > JAKLIN01. The sequence continues at coordinate 5,235 of DATJPO010000024.1, read as the reverse complement.
GGAGCAGGGGAAGTTCATCTCGGGGAACAATTGCCAGATGCCATGCTCTCGGAAAAATTCTCCAGAAAACAATAGGCGTTGAGGCCTATTATGCGCTTGAATTTTTATCAGAAAGATTTGACAAACTTGACGACGAAGAAAAGATAAAAGTCATAATGCATGAATTGATGCATATCCCTAAAACATTCGGCGGAGGATTCAAACATCATGATTTTGTATGCGAGAGAAATGTAAATTTATATTATAAGGAATACAAAAAGAGGACCGATGATAAAAGAGGAAATAGCTTTAATCTATTTAGGAATTAGATTTTAATGGGCTGGTTATTACTAACACTCCTTAGATGATAAAACATGAAAACTGAAAAAATAATCCTGAAATTCAGGAACGGGAAAATTCCCATTGAAGCAGATGTAATGAGAGGCGTAAACCGGGGAATAGGGCTGATGTTCTCGCGAAGAGAAAGAGCAAAAGCACTTGTTTTCAAATTCAAAAAGCCTTCAAAAATGGCAATTCATTCATTTTTTGTCTTTTTTCCTTTCATTGCAGCATGGACAGGCACCGACGGAAAAGTCATTGAAACAAGAAAAGTAAAACCCTTTTTAGGGTATGTCTGCCCCAAAAAAAGCTACCTCTCCCTCGTGGAAATACCACTTAATAGAAAATACAAAAAAATCACCGACGATATAGAAAGATTTAAATAGAACTTGGTTCTTTTTTATTCATAATGATAGAAGGAGGTGACACATGGGAACAGTAGTTGTAAGAAATGCTGTTAAGAGAAAACCTGGATACCTCTATTATGTAGACGGCAAGGGGAACGTCTGCGAAGCAAAAATGTCCAGGGGCGGAAAGAGAAAGAAGAAGAGAAGATAAATTTCTTCCTTTCTTTAATATTTTATTTTGTGGGGCTATTTCTTTTTTTATTTTTTAATTAATTTTATACTATCATCCATAATTTTTGCATTCAAAACCTATTTATAATGATTATTGCATTTTAAATCATGCCAATAATTTTGGGAATTGAAAGCACAGCACACACATTCGGAATCGGAATATGCAATGACGGAAAAATACTTTCCAATGTAAAAGACACTTACACTACTGAAAAAGGTGGAATTATTCCTGTGGATGCTGCGAAACATCACAAGGAGAGGGCATGGGACATTTATGCAAAATCCATCGCTGATGCAGGAATTTCTGAAAAGGATATTGATGCAATTGCATTCTCACAGGGGCCCGGGCTCGCTCCATGCCTCATGGAAGGAATGAGATTTACAAAAGAGCTTGCACTGAAACTTAAGAAATCCGTTGTTCCTGTCAATCACTGCATTGCCCATCTTGAAATAGGGAAAATCACAGGCTCCAAAGATCCTGTAATGCTTTACACTTCAGGAGCAAACACGCAGGTTATTGCATATTCTTCGGGCAAATACAGGGTATTCGGAGAGACTCTGGATATCGGCGTCGGAAATTTCCTTGACAATTTTGCAAGATTTCTCGGAATAGGATTTCCGGGCGGCCCAAAAATACAGAAAATGGCTGAAGAAGGAAAAAAATACATTGAAATTCCTTACAGCGTAAAAGGAATGGATATTGCATTATCGGGAATTCTTACAAATTTGAAACAGAAGGTTGATGGGATAAATAAAGGAACACTGGATTATACAATAGAAGATTTATGCTACAGCGCTCAGGAGACGGTTTTTGCAATGCTGATTGAAGTTGCTGAAAGAGCTTTGGCTTACACAGGAAAAAAGGAACTTCTTATGGCTGGAGGAGTGGCATGCAATCCGCGCCTTAAAGAAATGGCAAAAAAGATGTGCAGTGAAAGGCTGAATAAAACAGAATTATTCGTTCCTGAAAATCCCCTTCTTGTTGACAATGGGGCAATGATTGCTTATGCAGGAGAGGTTTTGCTCAAGGCAGGCATAAAGATTTCTTTCAAAGATTCTGAAAAACTTGACATAAAGCCCAGACAGAGAACTGACGACGTTGAAGTGACATGGAGAGATAATTAACAATCTTTAAAAACAGCGCTTCAGGAATAATTTTATGGAAACAAAAGATGATAATGTCATTGAACTGAGGGATGTAAGCAGGCACTATTTCCTTGGGGGTACTGAAATAAAAGCGCTTAGCGGAGTCAATCTGCAGATTAAGCGGGGAGATTTTCTTGTTATTCTCGGTCCAAGCGGAAGCGGAAAAAGCACTATGATGAACTTAGTCGGCGCGCTTGACTTATCCACATATGGAGATATTCTTCTTGATGGGCAGAACATAGAGCATCTTTCTGAATCAGAACTTGCGCAGATAAGGGGAAAGAAAATCGGATTTGTTTTCCAGACATTTAACTTAATTCCCACTCTTAACGCAATGGAGAATGTCGCTCTTCCCATGATTTTTCACGGAATCAGCAAAGAGGAAAGGATGAGAAAAGCAGATGAAATACTTGCGGAAGTTCATTTAACTCACAGAAAAAACCATCTCCCAAAAGAGCTTTCAGGCGGAGAAAGGCAGAGAGTTGCAATCGGAAGAGCCCTTGCAAATGACCCTGAAGTTATTCTTGCCGATGAGCCTACCGGAAATCTAGATACAAAAACAGGCATGGAAATCATACAATTGTTTCTTGATTTGAACAAGAAAGGAAAAACAATCATACTGGTAACTCACAATCCGGATTTGGTAAAATATGCACAGGAAGTTTTAAAAATACAGGACGGAAGGATAGTTGAACACAAAAAAGTAAAACAAACCACAGAAATATGAAAACAAAGACATTGGTTTTATTCGCTGCAATAACTTTGGCAATATTCGCCCAGATTTATTTAGCATCTGCTCTTACAATAAACTCTGCTTCAACAACTCCCTCTGAAGTCCAGCCAGGAGACCAGTTCAAACTCGGACTCACTGTTGAAAACAATCTTCCTGATGATGCTGAAAATGTTATTGTAAGCCTTGTATTAAACAGCGCTCAGACTCCCTTTGCGCCTTACCAATCCTCAAATGAAGACAGAGTAGATGAAATTCTAAGCGATGACAGCGAAAAAATGTCATTTGACCTGACTGTTCTTTCAAGTGCTGTTTCAGGCACATATACTGTTCCTGTGGAGGCAAGTTATACTATAGGCAATGGCACAAATGTGACTCATGAAGATTTGGGAGTTGTCAGTGTAATAGTCAATGCAAAGCCAAGCATAGATGTTTCTCTTGAAGACAGCCCTCTTATATTGGGAACAAAAGCAGACTTGAAAGTAAAAATTGTAAATTCAGGGCTCGGCGATGCGAAGTTTTTGTCAGTCAGCATTGGACAGGCAAGAGGAATTCAGGTAACAGGAACTGACAGTTCATACATTGGAGACATAAGCAGCAATGATTTTGATACTGCTGATTTCAGCGTTTTTGTAAGCGCTGATGCACCTTCTATAATCAATCTTCCTGTTGAAGTCACTTATTCTGATTCAAGAAACAACCAGATAACTGTGCAAAAGACAATTTCAGTTGAATCTTACACAACTAATGAAGCAGTGAATCTTGGATTAATGAGCAGGAATAACACAGGATTGATAATTGGCATTATTATTGTAGGAATAATAGGCATTATAGTCTACAGAGCAATAAGAAAAAGAATCAGAAATAATAAATCCAAAAAAGAGAATTAGACATGAAAGATTATTTCTTTCTCGCCCTGTCAAATCTCAGGCGAAGGGGATTGAGAAGCTGGCTGACAATGATTGGAATTTTTATCGGCATTGCGGCTGTTGTCGCTCTTATAAGCTTGGGGCAGGGATTGCAGGGAGCCATTGACAAGCAGTTTGAACAGCTTGGAAAGGATACTATAATAGTAATGAGCAAGACTGTCGGTCCGCCAGGAAGTGCAACAGGAAGTCTTATTCTTACAACAAAAGATTTGAGCACTATTCAATCTGCAAGGGGAATTGAAAATGCAGTCGGTATACTCGTCAGATATGTGCCCCAGACTTTCAAGAAAGAACTCAAAGTAGAGTCAGTCATAGGAATTAACCCTGAAGATATTGATTTCTTCTCTGCAATGCAGAATTTTAAAGTTGTTGACGGAAGAGGCTTGAAGAAAGGCGATACATTCAAAGCGATAATCGGAAGCAGTTATGCTGTTGATGGAAAAGTATGGACAAAAGGCGCTGTTGTCGGCGATTCCATTAATATTGAAGGAACAGATTTCAAAATAGTAGGTATCCTTGATGAGACGGGAGATCCTACCAATGATGCGGCAATCTACGTTCCAAAAGACACTTTGAGGCAGGTTTTGAATGTGCCTGACCAGGAAGATGAGATAGTTGCAAAGAGCCAGGAAGGATTTAACGTCACAGATGTCGCAGATAACGTGGAGAGAAAATTGCTGCAGGAAAAAGATGAAAAGAAAGACCAGGAAACTTTTACTGTGCAGACTTCAGAGCAGTTGATGAAGACATTTACAAATATATTCAACATTGTCCAGGGAGTTCTTGTCGGAATTGCGGCAATATCCCTTCTTGTAGGGGGAATAGGAATCATGAATACAATGTATATGTCTGTTCTTGAAAGGACAAAAGAAATCGGGACAATGAAAGCTGTGGGCGCGAGAAATCAGGATATTCTTTATATTTTCCTTTTTGAATCAGGACTGCTTGGATTATTGGGAGGTTCAATAGGGGTATTGCTCGGAGTGGGGCTTGCAAAATCTGTTGAATATATTGCTGCCAATGCTCTTGGCACAAATCTTATTCAGGCAAGCATAACTGTCCCTCTTATTGCAGGAGCAATGGCATTTTCATTCTTAATCGGAACTCTCTCGGGCGTTCTTCCTGCATTTCAGGCTGCGAGGCTGAAGCCGGCTGAAGCGCTGAGGTATGAATAAATTAAAATTATTTCTTCGCGCTCTTCAATAAAATTATATCCAGAATTAATCCGATAACAGCAACTCCTGTTATTATATAATCATAATTTAAGATATGACTCTGGCTGATTTGATTTAAATTCATAATCATGTTTATCAGACTATAAATACCGCCGCCTATCCAGAAACCTATTCCTAATTTATACCAATCAGGCATAGAATTAAGACATTTAGAGGGCTACATTCATTTGAGCCATCAAACTACTTAATGCAGGGTTACCAGATTTATTATAATTTTATTAGAGAGCATCAGGCAATCAATAAATGCCCTTATGAATTGGCTACTGATTTGAAGTTAAATGGAAATAGATAGTTGGGAT
>DATJPO010000023.1:0-3757 GCA_035506395.1 Candidatus Omnitrophota bacterium | reverse complement strand
TGCCAGCATATTCCCTACAAAAAAAGTTCTGCCCGTATTTGTAAAAGCATTGTAATATCCAAGAGAGCCTCTTATGTCATCAGAAGAAACAGGATTGTATTTGGAACTGCCCGCATTAATCAAGCAATGTTCAAGAAAATGAATCATTCCTTCTTCGCCGTCTCTTTCATGCGAAGCTCCATAATTAACTCTTAATTTAGCTGCAATAGTCTGAGTTGGTGTTTTTTGCAGGGCTACAACTAAACCATTATCAAGTCTGTATTCTCTATACCCATTACTTATTACAGCCATAAAAAACACAAAAGAAGTCCGTTTTTAAAAGTTATGAAGGAAAAGCCTCCGTCATTAAAATATTTATAAACTTAAAGTGGATTATTACTTTATGGATAACTTGCTAGCAGACAATGAAAAGCTCGTGAAAGAGTTCGGAGCTAGCCGTGTCTCTAACCTTAAGGATTTCCCTGATTTTTACACTTTTAATAACGACCTTATATATTCCCATAGGGATTTTGATAAATTTTTTAAGGCAATAAAAAACGGCGAGAAATGCGCTATTGTCTCCGGATTTAATGCTTCCGGAACAATCCATTTAGGGCACAAACCTGTTTTTGACACAAATCTTTATTTTCAAAAGAAATACGGAATTCCTGTATTCATACCTATTTCTGATGATGAAAGCTATGTAGCCGGGAAAGTAAAAGACCAGAAGGAAGCATTAAAGTATTCCCTGGAATTATCCAAAGAATTATTGGCTTATGGGTTTGATCCGCATAAGACATATTTCATTATAGACCAGATATACACTAATATCTACAATCTGGCAATAAAACTTTCAAAGAAAGTTAACTTGTCTGAGATAAAAGCAACTTATGGTTACAAGAATGAAGAGAACATAGGATTGCATTTTTACCCTGCAATCCAATCTGCACATATCCTGTTTCCCCAGGAAAAACTGGGAATTAAGCATGTTCTCGTGCCCATTGGCCCTGATGAAGATGCACACATACGAATCTGCAGGGACATAGCGCCACTTTTCGGGCTTAATAAGCCTTCAATACTGCACATAACCTTTTTGCCCGGAGTTGACGGAGAAAAGATGTCCAAATCAAAAAACAATGCAATTTTTTTAAAGGACGACGCAAAAACAATAACCAAAAAGATTAACGGAGCATATAGCGGCGGCCAGAAAACAGTGGAAGAGCATAGGAAACTGGGCGGGAATCCTGAAGTTGACATCGCCTATCAATATCTTTCTAAATTCTTCCTGGAAAAAGAAGAATCGAAGAAACTTTTCGAGAATTATAAAAAAGGGGAAATATTAAGCGGGGAAATCAAAGGCATGCTTTCCAAAAAAATGACCGAATTTGCATCTGATTTTCAAAAAAGGCTAAAGAACATTAAAGAAGATGATGTCATGAAATGCATCCTTACAAACGAAAAGAACATTGACATATTGTTTAAGAAATCTCAATAAGAATCATGATACGCCCCGGCCGAGAATCGAACCCGGGTTTTAAGCGCGACAGGCTCATGTTCTGCCACTAAACTACCGGAGCGTAATAAGAGAGATTGCTATTTATTTTTAAAAGTTTGCTTATCTGATGAGACTGATTATTTTGCCGCTTAATTATCCTGGAAGTAAATATCTGCGTGAGCCATCTTCTTGTAAAAAACTGAATTTGGCTTGAGGGCTTTTGATTTGAACAGAATCATGTCAAGGCCTTCCCAGAAAAGGAACCATCCTGCGGGTTCTGTCATGAGAACGAGAAAATTTTCCAGAAGACTCTGGCTTGGATGCCTGAACAGGAAATATGCTGCAGCAAACATGATAAGAATTCCGAAGAAGAAGAACAGCAGCCCGCAAATTAATGCTCTTTCGTAATCTTTCTTTGCTCTTTCCGCATGGCGTATAAAATGGTCTTTGAGCCTGTTTTTTATTTTTTCTTCATCTTTTGCATTTCTGTTTTTCTTTGGAATAAGGAATCTTAGCTGAATGTTATGGGCGCTCTTGTCATTGCTTGCTTTTCTCGCTTCAAGAAGAAAATCGTCTGACAAAGCCCTGTTTGAATAAGGCCTGGGATCGAAATCCGAGAAGATATAATCGTAGTCATCAATCAGGAACCCTATTTCTGAAGATTTCAGCGTCCTCTTTTTGTCTGCCATAAGACTGAAAACCTTTTTAGATTTATAAAAGTAGCGACAATAGTTTTAAATTCTTTATATTATTCTATCTTAGATGAGTGCAATAAAGATGGTGGTAGGGTTCCTGTTTTCGCTTGTAGTCTTTGGTCTCTTTGTTTTTTATTGGTTCATGCCTTTCAATTCAATAGAATTTATTTCTCCTTCCTCTTCGAATGGAAACTTCAGCCTGAATTCCTCTGTGATGCCTGCAATGCAGTTTTATCCTAATATGAGGTATTCTTCCTACAATATTACATACAGTCTGGATTCAAACTCATGCAGCTTAAAAAAGATGGATGATGCAAAAACCGCGTTTGGAATGATTCAGAATCTTACTGTCCTCAATTTCTATCAGGTCGACTCCAATGCAGATATTTCTGTAAGCTGTGATAATAAGGTTGTTGTAAATGAGAATTATTTTGTTGCCGGAGAGGGAGGCCCTGTTAATATAACAAAGACAGAAGACTTTAACGTGATAGAGAAAGGGAAAGTTCTTCTCCTAAGAGATTCAAATTGCCAGACACCCAATGTTGCAGTGCATGAAATTCTTCATGCGCTGGGATTCAATCACTCTACAAACCCGGGTAATATAATGTATCCAATAACCAGCTGTGATGAGACCATCGGGCAGGAAATACCGGAGCTTATAGATAACCTTTATTCAATTCCATCCTATCCGGACATGGCTTTCGACAATGCATCCGCGATGATTCACGGAAGATATCTCGATACAAATGTCACTCTCTCAAATGTCGGACTTAAGAACACTCCTGATGCATCATATCTCCTCATCTATGCGAATGGCTACAATGTTGACAGCGAAATAATACAGCCGATTCCTATCGGCGGAGGATTGACATTCCTGCTGAAAAATGTCTGGGTTCCTGTTTCTAATGTTGATGAACTTACTTACGTAATCAGCACAAATTTCACAGAGATAAATCCGGTAAACAATCAGATAAGACTTGAAATCAAAAGATACTGAGACACAGACTAGAGTTTTCTTTTTCTAAAAAATAAAAACAAAAGAAACAGTTAGTCATCAAGGTCCAATTCATCCAGGAAATCTTCGTCTTCGTCCATGGAGTCAAGGTCCTCTTCAAAAGCCTCTTCTTCTGCCTCTCCTCTTTTGACTTTCATTGATTTTCTAAAATTTTTTTTATTTTTAAATACTTCTGTTCTGAAAAAAATAATTTTTCACCGAGAATTTTTCTGGAAATTTGACTTTACTATTAATGAATGAAAACTAATGTTTAAAAGAATATTTTTATTTTATTTAACCTAATTTTTCAGGCCTTTCCCCGAAAACTCTCAGATAATCTTCGATAAATCCGGAGATATGCCCTCCAAATTCACGATACATCTGCGCGAGGCTCCTTGGACCGTAGCCAAAGAAATCAAGATCTCCCGATGACTTATCAATCGCGCGGTTCATTGATTCAACGTCCCGGTATCCGCAGATTAGTTCATGGGCAATCTTTGTGAAAACGTCAGGTTCAAGGCGCTTCGAAAATGTTACCGGAGATCCGTTTGCTCCTCTCTGCACTCTGATTCCATTCTTTGCAAGGTATTGTAT